>JBBRUE010000381.1:0-6723 GCA_038248085.1 Myxococcales bacterium
GAGGGGGCGAAGCAGGCCGCGAAGATCGTCGAAACCGTGGCGAAGAAGAACAGCCTGGCCAAGGTGCTCAACTGGGAAGCGGGCCACCTCAAGGGCGTCAAGCCCCAGAGCGACGGCACCTTCCTGGTCGACGTACAGCTCGACGTGCTCAAGGGCCGCGGCGTCGAGAAGAACTACTTCACCGCCATCGTGAACGCCCAGGGCAAGGTGCTCGACGTCCCGCAGGGCTGAGCCAGCGCACCGACTGGACCCGTGAGGCGCTACGGCGCCGCGGTCAGCACTGCCACGCCTGCCGTGCCGGCGAGTTCGTCGGCCTTCGCCTGCGTCATCAACTCCAGCGACGCCGCCGAGCCCTTGAGCTGCGCGTTGAAGAAGGACACCGCGAAGTGGTTGATCAGCGGCTGCGCGATCGTCGCGGGCGGCGACGTGGGGCCGCACCCGTCCTCCAGTACCTTGCGGATGTTGGCGCCGGGGATGTCGAGCTTCACCTTGTCGACGATCGACGCGAGGTCGAAGCCGCAGAGATCCGAGAAGGTGAAGTGGCCCCCGTGCACGATGTCGAGGAGCCAGTACGGCCTCTGAATGACCAGCAGCGTGGGGTCGATGTTGGTGTCCCACGGCAGCGTCTTGTCGTCGTGCGCCGCCTGGATCTCCACGGGGATGCCCAGCACCACCGGCTGCGGGAGCCCCAGCCACGCGAGGTTCGCGTCGACCGGTGCCTGGGGGACGATGGCCTTCACCCGCTTGTCGATCGCCGCCACGCGCAGCGAGGTGAGCGCGCCGAACGAGTGGCCGGTCACCCCGATGTGCTCGAGGTCGAGCAGGCCGTAGAGCGGGTCCGCTTCCTTGAGCCGCGTGAAGCGATTGAGGAGGTAGGTCACGTCGACCGGGCGGGTCTCCACACCGACCGCGACGTTCTGCAGCTGCCCGCGCACCACGTCGAAGAGCGTGCCGCCTTCGTGATCTGTCGAGGCCACCACGTAGCCATGCGAGGCGAGCAGCACCGTGTAGTAGGTCGACTGCCAGCGGATCGCCGCCTGGCCGTGGCTGAAGATGATGAGCGGGAACTTGCCGTGGGCGCGTGCGGGCTCGGCGTCGCGCACCGCCGCGGTGGGCAGCAACGGAATGGTGCCCGCGCCGATCGCCGCCTGCTGCTCTGCGGTGAAGACCGAGAAGATGTCGTAGCTCACCGTCGGCTGGCCGCGCGACGACTGCACCGCGGGGTACCAGATCTCCGTCACCAACTGGCGCGGCGTGCCGTCGGGCTTCCGCCGGCCCGTGTCTTCGAAGGTCACCGTGCGCACGCCCACCGGGTAGGGGCCAAACTTCGTCGGGTCCGGGGCAGCGGTCGGCGAGGCCTCCGGGAACGGGAGCGGATCGACCGGCGGCGGCGTCGGCGAACCACAGGCCAGCACCAGCACGAGCGACAGGGGGAGCAGTCGGAACATCCGCGGCGGCTTAGCCCGTTCTCGAAACGGCAGACAGCGGCAGCGCGGAAACCAATCGCGTCGAGACGGACCAGATGCCAGGCCGAAGTGGGGCAGCGTGCCCGGGTCCAGCTCCGGTTCAGCAAGCCCGGTCCCGCGCTGGCGAAGGCAGCCTCCCGCGCGCTGACGCCGCCGAACGCTCAGCGCAGCTCGACGAGCCCGAAGCCTTCAGCGCAGTCGAGACGGAGCTGCTTCGTGAGCTTTCGTGCGCCGGCGTCGAACCGGAGCCGCGCGGAGGCCACCTCGAGGCTCGAGCCCTTGGGAATGGTGCCGACCTTCGCCACGCGTTGCCCGGGCACCGTCAGCGCGCACTTCGTCCACTGCGTGCGGTTCTGGTTGGTGACGATCCAGAGGTCCCCACCGCCCCGCCGTCCGGTGATGCGCAAGCTCGGCTGCTCCTCTTCGGCCCCCATCGGCGGCGCCGCGAGGCCGGCATCGGGAAGCTCCGCGATGGTCGGCGCGGCGACGACGACGACCGGCTCGACGCCTGCGTCGGCCTTCGAATTCGCGGTGACGTTCGCAGCCCCCGGGTCGACCCCAGGCGCCACCGCCATGCCCGCGTCGACCGCGAGACCCGCGTCCGGAGAGCCGCGGAAGGAGAACGCCACCGCCACCCCGAGCCCGATCACCGCCACGACCGCGATCCCGATCACCAGCGGAGTCCGCCGCGAGGCGGTCGCCGCTGCGAGCTCACCGGTCGTGAACGCGGGCTCGACCTTCGACACACCGACGGTGGGCAACGCCTCGCTTCCCGCGCCGGGGACACCCGATTGCGCACGCGCGACCTTCGACCCGCTGACGGTGGCAGGCGCCTCGTCCTCGACGGAGACCACCGCGCTCGCGGGCTCGAACTTCGAAGCGCTGACATTGGCAGACCCCTCGTCCCCCGCCCGGGAGACGGCCACTCTCGCGGGCTCGAACTTCGAAGCACTGACGGTCCGGCCGTCGCCGGAGTCCCCGGTGATGACCGTCTGCGCAGACCCGACGTTCGATGGGGCGGGAGTGGCCACGCCGTCGGCCCGGCGCACCACGCTGGGCCGCGAGGGAGCCGTGACGACGCCCACGTCGGTGGTGGCCGGCTGATCAACCATCGCCGCCGGAGTTGCCGAGCGCACCACCGTGGCGCCCATCACGTCCACCGCGTCCACCGCCGCCTCGGCAGGCGCGGCGACGGCCTCCGCCTGCACCGAGATCCCCCTGAGCGTCGAGACGCGGCTGAGCAACTGACGCTGCGAGCTGTACTCCTGCGCACACCGCGCCTTCACGTACTCACCGAGCTGCGGCTTGGTGGGCGGCGGCCCCAGCGCGAGCAACTCGCCGGTGAGCGCGCGCGCGAAGCTGTCGGTGTCGGCGTAGCGACCCTCGGGCCGCGGCGCGAGCGCCTTGAGCACCACCGCCTCGAGCGAGGCCGGAACGTCGGCGCGCAACGGCACCAGCGGGCGCACGTGCGGGGCCGCCATCGCCACCACCATCTCCGTCAAGGTGCCACGCCGCACGAAGGGCTGATTGGCGAGCAGCTCCCACAGCACGATGGCCAGCGCGTACTGATCGGCCCGGTGATCGAGGTCCTCGCCGCGGGCCTGCTCGGGCGCCATGTAGCCGAGCTTCCCCATCACCGAGGCCTGGGCGGTGTGCCGCGAGCGGGCCTCCGACTTGGCGATGCCGAAGTCGATGACCTTCACCTCGCCCTCGTAGGACACCATGATGTTCTGCGGGCTGACGTCCCGGTGCACCACGTGGAGCGGCGTGCCGTCGAGCGCCACCTTCCGGTGCGCGGCCCCCAGGCCCTCCGCCGCCTGCGCGATGAGCGCCACCACCAGCGACGTGGGCATGAACTCGTGGGCCGCGCGCACCTGCTCGGCCAGCCGCGCGAGGTCGACGCCGGCGATGTACTCCAGCGCGAGGAAGAGCTGCCCGTCGGCCTCGTTCATGTCGAGGACCTGCGCGATGTTCCCGTGCGCGAGCTGGGTGAGCACCCGCCCCTCGTGGAGGAACCGCGAGACGAACTCCGCGTCCTTCGCCAGGGCGGGCAACACCGTCTTGACGATGCACAGCTTCTCGAAGCCGGCCGTGCCGCTCAGGCGCGCCAGCCACACCGAGCCCATGCCGCCCTCACCGAGCTGCTCGAGCAACTCGTAGCGACCGAGCATCTTGCCGATCACGCGGTTCTCCGCTGCAGGCGCCGGGTCAGCGCGAAGGCCCCGAGGCCGAGCACCGAGACCCCGGCCACCCACGCCAGCAACGTGGTGCTCTTGCCGAAGCCGACCGCGAGCATCCACGCGGCCGAGACCACGTAGATCGCCGCCGCGACCAGGCTCCGCAGCGACGGGCCTTCACCGGCGTTCGCCCGGTAGCGCACGCCGACGGCCACCAGCGCGCCCGCCAGCAGCAGGGCCAGGCGCAGCGCGAGCGACACTCTCGACGCGGTCCACTCCGAGCCGATCAGCACCGCCCCCAGGGCGATCGCCACCAGGGCGCCCACCACGTTCGACACCGGGGGCAACGTCGGCTTGCCGCCGCGGAAATCAGCCAGAAAGAGCCCCAGCACCGAGAGCGCCGCGAACAGCACGAGGATCGCGCCGACGTTCGAGAGCACCGAGCGCACGTCGTGGGTGAAGAGCAGCAACAGCGCCAGCACGCCCTGGAGCACCACCGCGCCGGTGGGCGGCTGGCCCTGCTTCCCCGCGAGGAACGCCGGGAGAAACCCGTCCTTCGCCATCGCCGCGTAGACCCGCGGCCCGACCATCAACATCGCGCTCATCGCCGAGATGAACAGCAGCAGCATCACCGCGCTCATCACCTTCGCCGCCACCGGGCCCAACAACGTCGCCATCACCGCCTGGCCGAGCGTCACCTGTTCGAACTGGCCCTTGAGCGAGGTGAAGTCGTCGTAGTGGAAGACCACCGTGCCCTGCGCAGGCGTCAGGTTGGCGACGAAGATGAAGTTCACCACCAGGTACAGCGCCCCCACCGCCAGGCAGCCGAAGAGCATCGCGCGGGGCACGTTGCGCTCCGGCGCCTTGAACTCGTCGGCCGCGTAGACCGCCGCGTTCCAGCCCGAGAAGGCGAAGGCGATGAAGAACAGGCTGCCGATGATCTCGTTGACCGGCGAGGCCGCGGGCGAGGGGGCCACCCAGGTCGGCCACGCGAGCGAACCCTTGAACACCCCGATGAGCACGAAGGCGCTGAGCAGCAACACCTTGAGACCGACCAGCACGTTCTGCACCCGGCTGGACAGGTGGAGCCCCAGCGCGTGCACCGCGGTGAGCGCGATGATCAACCCCGCGCCGACCAACTGGGCGTTGAGCGACGGCTCCACCGCGCGGGCAAAGGCCCCGGCCGCGAGCGCATCGAGGGCCGTCGGCGCCGAGAACCCCACCAGCAGCGAGGCCCAGCCGGCGAGGTAGCCCAGCGACGGGTGAATCAGCGACGAGAGGTAGCGGTACTCGCCGCCGCCCTCGGGCACGAGACGCGCGACCTCGGCGTAGGCGATGGCGCCACACAGCGCGAGCACCGCGCCGATGCCCCACGCGAGGAGGATCTGCCCCGGCCCGAGGCTCTGGGCCATGAAGCCGGTAGAGAGGAAGACGCCCGCGCCCACCATGTTGGCGATGACGAGACCGATGCCTGACTTCAGACCGAGGGTGCGGGGGGCGGACACGGACGTGCCACATACCCCAATTCCCCCCTGCCCCGCGGGCGAGAGGGCCCTCAGCGCTTCGGCAGCGCGGCGACCTCGGCGAGGAACTTCGCGCCCTTCACCTTGTCCGACATGAAGACCCACGCCGCCAGCCCCTGGAGGTGCGCGTGCGTCTCGCCCTCGCGGTACGGCTTGCCCTTCTGCCGGTTGTGAATCGCCGCGCGCAGCCGCCGCACGACGTCCCGCGACACGCGCGCCGCCGCCACCTGCGGGCCCGCGCCGTTCACCGTCAGCCCAGTCACCCGCTGCGCCGAGACGCGCCGGAGCACCAGGGTCTTCTTCGCGTTCAACACGAAGCCCTCGCTCTTCAAGATGTCCTTCGTCTTCTCGACGAGGATCCCCAGCGCGGGGCGCTTGCGCTCCGGCGTCTTGCGGAACGAGAAGGTGAGGTCGTCGGCGTAGCGCGTGTATTGAAAGCCGAGGTCCGTCGCGAGCGCCGAGAGCCGCATGTCCATGCGCAGGCACAGCGCGTTGGTGATCGCCGGCGAGGTCGGCGCGCCCTGGGGCAACGCGCGGGGCCCGGTCGCCACGTGCAGCGTGCGCTCGCGGAACTCGATCAGCTGCCGCGGGGCCTCGGTGCACAGCAGCGCCAGCAGGGTCGCCGGCTGCTCGGCCACGCCCGCCTTGCGCAGCAGCCCCTTCACCCGCTTCCAGTGAATGGTGGGGAAGAAGTCGGTGATGTCGAGCTTCACCAACACGTCGGCGTTGGCGTGCACCAGCGCGTTGGTGAGCACGCTGCGCGCGGGCAGGAAGCCGTGCGCCGCGCCGTGCACCGGCAACTTCTCGAAGTAGTTCCGCAGGGCCCAGCGCTGCAGCTCCTTCAGCTGGGGTAACGGCGCGGTGATGGTGCGCTCGCCGCCGCTGCGCTTGGGCACCTTCCACGAGTGGTAGTGGGTGCCGGTGTCGACCTCGCGGTGAAAGGTCATCCACCGCAGCGTCGAGATGGGAATGTTCATCGCCGCGGCGAGCTCGGTGGCGTTCTCCCACGCCGGCAGGCCGTTCTTCTCGGCCTTCGCGTCGCGGTCCTTGATGTCGAACGGGTCGGGGTCCTTGAGCTCGTCCCAGTGGACGGTGTTGCCGAGGAAGCCGATGGTGCCGAAGCGCCGCGCCTCGTTGGCCAGCGCCTTGAGCTTCTTCCTTTCGGCGCGCTCGGCGGTCTTCTTCTCCTTGAAGCCCTTCTTCTCGTCTTCCGACTCGGGTGCGGCGAGGTCCGGCGAGTGGCCGGCCTCGATCAGCTTGGCGCGCAGCCAGCCGTCGACGCCGCCCTTCTCTTCGATCTCCAGCCAGCGCGCCTCGGCGATGGTGCGCGCCTGATCGAGCGCGTCACGCTGGGCCTCGGTCAGCTTGGTGCGGGGCGCGGCGCGGGTGGTGATCACCGGCGCTGCCGCGGGGACGTGGGTGTCGATTCGGTTGGTCACGAACTGCCCCTCCTGCTCGCCCAGAAGTCCGACTCCAACCTCGCAGTCCCGCCAGTGAGTGAGGTGCCGAAAAGCGCCACCTTCTCTCCTGGGGCTCGGTAGCCTCACCGGCTCTCCC
>JBBRUE010000382.1:0-6719 GCA_038248085.1 Myxococcales bacterium
ACGCTGACGTTGTTCGAAGCGACGCTGAAGGATCCCGCGGCGGGCTTCACCTGCGATCTCTGCCAGACCACCTTCCCCAAGGAGGTGTGGCCCGGCCGGTCGATCGACGTGACGATCAGCTACGCGCCGGGCACGGTGCGGAACTCCGAGACGGAGCTGACGCTGCTCTCGGACGACAAGGAGTACCCGACGCTGCGGGTGCCGGTTCGGGCCAACTACATCGGCACCCCCAACCTGGTCGCGGCGCCGAACCCGGTCGACTTCGGCTACGCGGCGCAAGGCCGCCTCACGCGGCGCACCGTTCAGCTCTCGAACCAGGGCACGGGCACCGCGCCGATCACCATCAACTCCATCGCGCTCTCGCCGGCCAACACGATGGACTTCGCGCTCGTCGCGCCGACCGACCTGCCGCGCGCGCTGCTGCCGGTGAGCGCCGACCGCACCGCCGTCGAGCTGCTCGAGGTGCGCTACACGCCGCGCACCCTGGCCGATCACACCGCCGACCTGGTGGTCACCACCAGCAAGGGGACCTACACCGTGCCGCTGAAGGGCACCTCGGCCTCGGCGCCCAGCGTGTCGGTCTCACCGCTGGACATCGATCTCGGTGACGTGACGCTGGGCACCAGCAACTCCAAGACGATCACCATCGTGAACATGGGCGGCGCGCCGCTGACCGTGCACCCCACGTGGGGCGGCATGATGTTCACCACCGACTTCTCGACGACTCCGCAGATCGTGCCCGACGTGGTGCCCACGATGTACGTCGAGGTGCAGGTGCAGGTGACCGCCACCCGCGAGGGCCCGCTGCAGGCGATCCTCAACCTCGAGACCAACGACCCGCAGAAGCCCACCGTCTCCATCCCGGTGCGGGCGCGCGGGGTGCTCGGGGGCGGGGCGGAGGTCGTGAAGGTCGAGATGACCTTCGACAACGGCACCGACGGCACCTTCGACAACGACGTGCGCGACGTCGACATGACGCTCGAGCACCCGTTTGGGTACGTGTGCAACAAGCGCACGCCGGCCCCGATGAACTGGGGCAACTACGGCACCGCGTCGTGGCTGGCCTTCGCGCCCAAGGAGGAGCCAGAGCGCATCATCCTCGCTGACTCCCGCCAGGACGGGACCTACCGGGTGATGGTGACGTACATGCAGGACTGCGCGTCGATTCCCACCGGGCTGCTGGCGGGCATCCTCGGCATCTCGGTGGAGGCGCTGGTCGGCTACCTCTCGGGCGGGCTGGTGCCGGTCAACGGGCAGGACGTCAGCAGCATCATCCAGAACGTCTGCCTGTCGAAGAAGCAGACCGCGGTGACGGTGAAGGTCTTCGTCAACGGCAACCTGGTGGTGGAGAAGAACGCGACCCTCGGGCGCAAGGGTGACTCGACCTACGTGCTCGATCTCGTCCGCCAGAACAGCCTGTTCCACGTGCCGTGAAGGACTCCATGACCGTGCCCTCCTCCCGCCTCAGCGCTGCCCTGGTCACCCTCGCCTTCGTGGCGGCGTGCGGGCCCGCGAAGAACCCCACGCCACCCGGCCCGATCGTCCCCTCGTTTCGCGGGCTGCTGGCCACGCCGCGGCAGCTCGCCTTCACCTGCGTGGTGCCGGGCTGTGACACCACGCTCACCGTGAAGGTGACGTCGAACGTCAACCGCCGCATCGCCATCAAGCGCATCATCCTCTCGAAGGAGAACGCGGAGTTCACCCTCACCTCGCCGCAGCCCGCGCCGTTCATTCTCGGCGCCGCGAGTGACTTCTCGATCGACGTGCGCTTCGCCTCGCAGAGCGCGCCGCGCAGCGAGACCCTCGAGCTGCTCGTCACCTACACCGACGCCTCGGCCGAAGAGAGCGCCGATCGCATCGAGGCCGGCGAGCTGAAGATCCCCCTGGTCAAGCGCCTGGTCGGCGAGCCCCTGCTGGTGGCGACGCCCCAGACGATCAACTTCGGCGTCGTGTCGGTCTCACAGCACAAGGAACTGCCGGTGCGGGTGGGCAACGCGGGCTTCGGCAACATCGCCCTCGAGGTCGACCGCGCGGACGCCGGCGTCAAAGAGCTGCGGGTCGCCCTGCCGGCCAACCTCGCGCTGGTGCCCGACGCGAGCGTGGCCGTGCCCTTCGTCTACACGCCCGACACCGAGGCGTACCTCAGGGCCGAGGTCGAGGTCGCGTCGTCGACACCCGGCGTCGAGCCGGTCTACGTGATGGTCGAAGGCACCTCGCACAACTGGCCGCGCGTGGCGGTGGAACCCGAGGAGACCGCGCTCGACTTCGGGGAGATCCCCAAGGGGCAGATGCGCAACGTCACGGTGAAGATCGCCAACGTCGGCGGCCGCACGCTCAACATCACCTCGCTCTCGGCGATGGACCCCAGCAGCCGGGTCACCGTCACCTTCCCCGGCGGCATGACCACCGCGATGCTCGAGCCGCTGCAGCGGTTGCCGGTAGTGGTGACGATCAACGGCACCACCCCCGGGCTGATCGACGTGCCGCTGCGCATCGTCTCGAACGACCCGGTGCGCGCGCAGCTCGACATCCCCATCCGGGCGACGATCACCGAGCCCAAGCTGCAGACCAACCCCACCACGCTCGACTGGGGCACCCTGCCGATGGGCTGGGTGGTCGCCAAGCCGGTCGAAGTGAAGAACATCGGCTACGGCGCGCTGACCCTGAAGAACTTCACCTTCATCGGCGGCACCTCGAACCTCTTCACCCTCAAGAACCTCCCGGCTGTGCCGATGAAGCTCGACCGCAACGCGCGGGTGGCCTTCGAGGTCGAGTTCCGCGCGCAGACCGCGGCGACCTTCGCCGGCTCGGTGTCGATCGAGACTGACGACCCGCTCAACCCCTTCACCGAGATCCCCCTCACCGCGACCGGCGGCACCTGCGCGACGGGCTGCCCGATCACCAACGGCACGCCTTCCTGCGCCACGGGCACCTGCAGCGTCGGCTCGTGCAACGCCGGCTGGCACGACACGGACCTGTCGGCCTCGAACGGCTGCGAGTGCCGGGAGATCGGCACCGACCCGGGCGGCTCCTGCAGCACCGGCGTCGACAAGGGCACGTTGGCCGACAACGGCTCCTCGGCGAACCACACGGGCATCATCGATTCGGAGACCGACGAGGACTACATCCGCTTCTTCGGGCAGGACAACTCGCAGGTCTTCAGCGAGGCCTACGACGTCAACATCACGCTCACGAGTTCCGACCCGTTCATCTTCATGTGCGTCAGCCGCTACGACACCGCGAACAGCGTCAACGAGTGCTACGTCGACAGCAACAAGACGTGTGACATCAAGTCGATTCGCCGCGACGGATCGTACGGCCGCGAAGACGGAGCGATGTACTACATCAAGGTGTACCGGACGGCGGGCCACCCGGCGACCTGCACGCCGTACACGGTGTACATGCGCAACGGCTGATGCGGGCGCTCGGGGCCGTGGTGGTGCTGGTGTCCTGCGTGGCCTTTGCGCGCAGCGGCGGCATCGATTCGCAGAGCTGCGCCGGGTGCCATGGCACGGGCACCCAGCAATCGTCGATCACCCTCACCCCGGCGACCTTCAACCCCGGTGACACCATCACCGTGCGCGTGCGCATCGCCGGCACGGGTGCCACGGGTGGCCTGTTCCTGACCGCCAACGGCGTCGGCACCTTCGCCACCGTGGCCGGGCAGAACACGCGGTTGCTCAACGGCAACATCGTGCACTCGAGCCCGAAGGCGGCCTCCGGTGGGGCGGTGACCTTCGACGTGAAGTGGACGGCGCCGTCGACGATGGGCGGGGTCGACTTCGAAGCGGCCACGCTCCTCGCCAACGGCAATGGCTCGAGCTCGGGCGACCAGGCCGGCCTCGCGCAGGCCGCACAGGCGTTCGGCTGCGCCGGGGTGACGTACTTCCGGGACGTCGACTCCGACGGCGTGGGCTCGACGGCGTCGGGCACGACGCGCAACTGCATGCCCCCGCTCGGGTACTCGGCGACCGATGGCGACTGCGACGACTTCGACAACCGCAAGACCCCCGGGAAGGCCGAGAGCTGCAACGGGGTCGACGACAACTGCAACGGCCAGGTCGACGAGGGGCTGACGTCGACCACCACCTGGCCCGACGGAGATGGCGACGGCTATGGCTGGGCGCTGGGCACGCCGATGTCGGGGTGCGCCGGGGGCAACCGGGCCCAGAACGACGGCGACTGCGACGACACCAACGCCACCATCAACCCGGGCGCGATGGAGACCTGCAACATGAAGGACGACGACTGCGATGGCCGGGTCGACGACGGCGCGCAGGTGCGGTGCGGCCAGGGCTGGTGCGCGCGGCTGGGGCCGACCTGCAACCCGGCCGACTGCGTGCCGGGGCCTCCGTTGATCGAGCGGTGCAACGCGCTCGACGACGACTGCGATGGCGTGGTGGACGACGGGGAGTTGTGCGGGGCGGGCGCGGCGTGTGTCGCCGGGAAGTGCCTCGAGGGTGATGCCGGGGTGGTGCTGGATGCCGGCGTGCCGTCGGGGACTCCGCACGGAGAGAGCACCGGGAGCTGCAGCGCGGCGCCGGGCGGGTTGGTGCTGGCGCTCGCCTTGCTGTTCGTTCGCCGGCGGTGACGGGCTGAGGGCTCGCCGAAAGGCGTCTGCCCCTCACCCCGACCCTCTCCCCCTTCGGGAGAGAGGGAGCGCAGTCAGCGGTTGATGACGAAGGCGCAGGCCGAGTCGAGCTGCACCGTGGTGCCCTCGAGCGCCTCGATCAACGCATCGGCGAACGAGAGCTCTTCGCGCATCACCTGGTCGATCTTCTGCTCGGGCACGCCCTGGTGCTGCAGCGAGAGCTTGATGCGCAGCATCGACAAGTCGCGCTCGTCCTCGATGGTCTCGAGCGCCTCGGCCTTGAGCTTCTCGAGCTGGGTCTTCGCCGAAGCCAACGCCACCTTCGCGGCGTCGTCGACGAAGCTCCGCAGCTCGGGGAACGCTGCCGGCACCTCGTTGGCCTTGAGCGAACGGCCATCGACGTCCTTGAGCACCGAGAGCAACTCGGGCGCCGCCTTCGCCTTCCCGTCGGGCTGCAACGTCGCCGCGGCGTGAATGAGGGTGGTGGTGAGGAAGCGCGAGAGCTGCCGCGAGGGCACGCGAGCCCCGGGCGCGGTGTCGCTCGGCTCGGGGGTGGTGACGTGGAAGAGGAACTCCACGCCCTTGGCGTGAATCGGCTTCTTCACGTCGAGGAAGCGCGCGCCGTTGCGGCCGTACGGGCCATCGCGGAGGAACCCGAAGAGCGCCTCGACCAGCGGGTGGCCGGTGGCGAAGTACTCGATCTCTTCCTGCTCGACGGCCGTGTCGCGCCAGAAGGTGCCGAGCACCGTGCGCTCCTCGGTGATGTCGTAGCCAGGCAGCGCCTCGACGTTGAGCGCGTGGCCGAAGTGGAACCCGCACTGGAAGGCGTCGACCTCCTGGTCCTGATCGACCTTGATGCCGATGCGATCGGCCAGCTCGGTGATCGTCTCCTCGAGGCGCTCGTCGAGATCGCGGGCGATGCTCCACAGGCCGTCGTCGAGCGACTCGTCTTCGTCGGCGTCCATGCCGGTGCGCTCGTGCGAGCGCTGCACCAGCTCCTTGACCTCGAACTTGTCGAAGCTGCGCAGGTCGAGGAGCGGATCGTACGCGCGCTTGACCTGCTCACGGGCGAGCTTCACCTTGGCGGTGAGGTCCTTCACGTAGACCGCGCGGTCCTTCACGTCCTCCAGGGCGAGCTCGGTCAACCGGGGCTCCACCTCTTCCAGCACCGCGTCGAGGCCACCGACGGTCTCCCCGAAGACGCCGACCGCGTCGCGCAGCACCGCGAGCACGTCGGCGCTGAAGGTGCCCGGCGCCTCGAAGACGTGGATGTCGACCGACTGCGTCTGGCCGATGCGATCGAGGCGGCCGATGCGCTGCTCCATGGTGGAGGGCGACCACGGCAGGTCGTAGTTCACGAGGTGGTGAGAGAACTGGAAGTTGCGGCCTTCACCGCCGACCTCCGTCGAGAGCAGCACCTTCGGACCCTCGGGGTCGCGGAAGCGGGCCACCTGGCGGTCGCGATCGGCCAGGGGGATTTCCCCGTGGTACGCGAGCGCCTCGATCGACTCGTTGCGCAGCTTGCTCTGCAGGCTCTCGAGCGTGTCGCGGGCCTCGGTGAAGACGAGCACCTTGGCGCGCGGCTCCTTCGCCCACACCGTGCGCAGCAGCTTCACGAAGGCCGCAAACTTGGTGTCCTTGTCCGGCAGCGTGAGCTTCATGCCGGCCAGCGCCTGGTTGCCGCGCACCGCCGCGAGGAACGCCGCGGGAGACGACTCGAGCCGCCGCACCAGGCCAGCGAGGGCCGCGCCGCGCACCGAGCCGTCCTTCGCGAGCATCGCCAGCGCCGCGTCACGCGATTCGAGCTCGTCGCGGCCCAGCACCACCGGGTGCACGTGCAGCTTGCGCTCGGAGAAGCCGCCCATCACCGCGCGCCGGTTGCGGATCAGCCGGTCGGACAAGGAGTACGTCTCGGCGAGGTGCATCAGCATCTCGTCGGGGTCTTCGATCTCCTGGAGCGCCTCGTCCTGGGGGAACTTCTTCGCCAGCTCCTTCACTGAGGCCCGGGTCGACTTGCCCTTCATCAGGTCGCGCAGGGCCTTCGAGAGGTCTTCCTGGCGGGCGAGGCGGGCCTCGAATTCCTTCGCGGTGGGCGCGGTGAGCGGGTCGATGAGCGAGAGCAGCGCCT
>JBBRUE010000383.1:0-6719 GCA_038248085.1 Myxococcales bacterium
CACCGCAGTCGGAGTCCTGCTGGCAGCCGATGAACTTGTCGAAGCACTTCTTGCGATCGACCGGGCACGTCTGGCCGGGGCAGCAGTCCGCCTCCGTGGAGCACGGGCGATCGAGGAACACGCAGCACTGCAGCCCTTCGTTGTCCTTCACCGGCTTGCAGGCGAAGTGATCCCCGCACTCGTCATTCAAGGCGCAGGCATTGGTGCGATCGGCCTGGGCTCCGGGGACACTCAGACACGGGTCTTTTTTAACGACCGGCGGTGTCGTGCAGTTACAGCCCACCGCGACCACGGCCAGTACGGCAAAGGCGAGGAAGCCCTTGGAGGACGAACGAGACATGCGCGTCACCCTACACCGGACACGGGCGTCAGGGTGACCTTGGGGCTGAAATGGATTGACGCTTTGCGGCGATGATCAGCGGGCGTCCGCGGGGCGGATCAGCGGGTGCTGCAGGCGAGGGACGGCCTGGGGGCGCGCGGGCGCCTGGCAGGCATCGCCGAGGGCCGTGCCCGCGCTGGTCTCGAGCAGCAGGCCGCCGTCGGCGCAGCTGAGGATCGAGGTCGGAAAGCGCGCCTCACAGCTGCGGCCCGAGGGGTGGGTCACGGTCGCCAGCGTGGACCCGACGAAGCCGCCCGCGGTGCGCTGCAGCTCGACGCGGATGTCAGGGGCGCGCACCGGTTCTGGCCCGGCGTCGACGGGCTCGGAGCGCCCCGCGTCTTCAGGTGCCCCCCCGTCGTGCCTGAAACGCCTCGGCGAAAAGCCCGCGTCCGCGATGAACTGCCGCGTCACCAGCAGGGTCAGCGTGCCCCCGTCGTCTTCGGCCTGGTAGCGGTAGCTGGGGTCGAGTGCATGCACCCAGGGTCCGGCGAGCGAGTCGAGGCAGCCGTCAGGCACCGCGAAGACTTCCGGCGGTGGTGGCGGGGGTGGGGGCGGCTGGGGCGTGGTGCGCACGCACGCCGCGAAGGTGACCAGCGCACCGAGAACGTGGAACCGCGAACACATGCCGACCCAAACTACACGCCCCGGCCGGGTGCGCCAGTTGGGAACTGGCCCCCGGCGCAAGCGTGCTACCGTTCGCCGCATGATGAAGCGCTCGTGGATCATGCTCCTGGTGGTGGGGCTCTCGACTGCCGCTCTCGCGCAGGACGACGACGAGCTCGCCCCGCTGGCTCCGCTGGGCAAGCCGAAGCCCAAGCCGAAACCCAAGCCGAAGCCCAAGCCTCCGGTCATCAAGCCGAAGGCGCCGATCTCCGCCGACGACGATCTCGCGCCGATCGCGCCGATCGCCGCGAAGGGCGACCTGGTGATCAAGCTGGCGACCACCGTGGCGGGCGCGGTGCTGTCGATCGACGGGAAGGAAGTCGGCACGCTGCCGCTGAGCACCCTGAGCATCTCGTCGGGCGAGCACACGGTGACGGTGAAGCGTCCGGGCTACGCCGCCTTCGTCAAGAAGGTGATCGTTCCGGGTGGCAAGAGCCTCGAGGTCGAGGCGAAGCTGACCGCCGTCGCGGCCGTGCTCTCGGTGCAGAGCGACGTCCCCGGTGCGCAGGTGCTGCTCAACGGGCGGTCGATCGGCATCGCGCCGCTCAACGACGTCGAGGTGCCGGCCGGGCCCGCGGAGGTCGCGGTGATCAAGGAGGGCTTCCGCGAAGACGCCCAGAAGATCACCTTCGTCGCCGGGCGGGACTACCCCATCGTCGTCAAGTTCAACCCGGGCACGACGAAGACGCTCGCCGCCACCGACCGCCCGGTGCAGAGCAACCTCACGCCGACCGCGGGTTCCAACGTGCCGCTGACCGGGGTGAGCGCGCCCGTCGAGCCCATCACCAGCAAGTGGTACTTCTGGGCGGGCATCGGGGTCGCGATCGCCGCCGTGGCCATCGGGACCACCGTCGGCGTGACCGAATACAACAAGGCCCACCCGGTGGCGTTGTCGGAGAACGACATCTGCGGCGGCATGGGCTGCGACGGCTGCATTGGGCTGACGTGCGCCGCCGGGCTCCGGCCGCTCGGCAGCTTCTAAGGACGGAGCGAACTTCGGGGGCACGGCTCCCTGCCGTCGCCGCTCCGGCGTGAACACCGCCGCTCAGCGCTCGCGGAGATCGTCGCCCGTGCCCGCTGCGCGCGGAGTGATGATCAAGAAGACGTCGCTGACGGAGCCGACGCCGCCGATGTCGAGCACCGTGGCGCGCACCTTGAACCGGCCCTTCTCGGGGACGATCGACGCGAGGTTCACCTCGTTCGCGTCGAACTTGAACGAGCGGCGCCCGAGGAGGTCGATCTGCTCTTTCCCCTCCGAGAGCCCGTTGAGGTACCCGACCGCCGCCCGGCCCAGGCGCTTGCCGTCGTCGGAGAGCACCTCGAGGAGGATGCAGTTGTCGACCGCGAAGCCTTCTTTGCCCGCCTCGTCGCCCGCGAGCACCACGTCGGCGCCGTCGGCGGACAGGAGCGGGGTCTCGCCGATGGCGACGACGTGGGGCGTGCGCTCCTGGTCGGTGTCGGCCTCGAGCGTCTCGGCGCGCGCCTTGATCGACGTGGTCTCGCGTTCGGCGGTGAGCGCGAGCAAGCGCACCGCGCGCCGCTCGGGCGCCGGCCGGGCGGCGATGTTCCTGGGGCAGGCGGACAGCAGGAACGCCGTGAGCAGAACAGAGAGCGGCTTCATGGGTCAGGCCTCCAGGTCGATGCGGGTCAAGGCCTCGTCGTGGCGGGCGCCTTCGAACACGTGCCAGGCCGAGAGGAGATCGAGGTGGGCGGGGCCGAGGCTGGCGAAGACGGTCAGCTCCTCGGCGCTCGATCGGCCCGGCTGATCGCCGGCGAGCACGGCGCCCAGCTCGACTTCGAACGGTGAACCCCAGTCGAGCTTTGGCTCGGTGGTGTCGCAGAAGCGGCGCGCCGTGGCGAGCGCGGCCGGCACGATCGGAGAGGCGGAGAACTGCTCGGCCCCCAGCACCGTGACGTGCGTGCCAGGTTGGAGCGCTATGCCGTCGAGCGACACCTGGCCGGTGAGCACCACGATGTCAGCCTGCGCGACGGCCTCCTGAACGCTGTTCGCGGCGTGAATGGCCATCGAGAGCGTCTTCTGGAGCCTCATCGCGAGCTCGAAGTTGTCGACGGTGTTGGGCTCGTGGAACCACACGTGCTCGATGCTGCGCACCAGCCGCAGTGACTTGAGCGCGCTGCTGGCCGCGGGGCCCGCGCCGAGCACCGCGACGTTCTTCGCGTCGGGCCGGGCGAGCACGTCGGCGGCGAGCGCGCTCACCAGCGAGGCGCGCAACGAGGTGAGGTGGCTCGCATCCATCATCGCCAGGAGCTGGCCGGTGGCGCCGTCGTGCAGCTGCAACACCGAGCGCGTGCCCTTCGGCGAATCGGTGCGCACCGTCACCGACCACGCGGGCACGCCGGGGAGGGTCGCCTGGCGAACGAGCGTGGCGCTCCCGTCGGTGGGCGGCTCGAACTGCAGCGTGCGCAGCGAGGCCGACTTGCGGCGGGCGGTGAAGGCCTCGCGCAGCTCCTGCAACAGGTGGAGCGCTTGCAGGTGGCGGGACACGTCGGCGCGCGAGAGGAAGGCGGTCAACATCGGGCCGCCGCGTAGCAGCCTGCCGCCGCTGCGTCACGCCCGGGCACGAGGGGCCGCGCGGTGTGGGGCTCGCGGAGCGGGAGATCGGATCGGTCCGTCTACCGCTCGAGGGAGGGGTCATGCCCGGAGCGTGGGCCGACGTCATTGCGTCATCGTGCCCGCACCCGCACCTGCGCGCAGGCGCGGTAGGACGCAGACGCGGGAACGGGAATCACTTCGTCGGTGCGCCGCCGTCCGCGCGCGCCCGCCGGTACATCAAGTCGGATCGCAGCGCGTACTTGAGGCCTGCGGTCACCACTGCGCCCTCGTGCAGGAGGTGGTGGTTGAAGAGGAGCGCGGCGCCCGTGCGCGGCTTCACCGCGAGCTCGAGATCGAGAAAGCCCGTGTGACCCCCGGCTTCGCATTCGTTGAGGTACACGATGAAGGTGAGCAGGCTCCGCTCGTGGACGCTGCGGGTGAAGGCGCCGTCGAAGTGCGGCGCGAAGTACTGGCCCGGTTCGTAGCGGTAGCAGCGCAGGCGCTCGTTGGCCCCGCACAGTTCCCAGTCACCCTCGAGGCGCGCGGGCACGTGCGCCCGCACCCGCTCGAACAGGCGCGCGGCGAGCGCGACGTCGTCGAACATCACCCGGGTGTTGTTGCGGATGTCGGGGCGCAGCTCGAAGCCGCGGGCGGTGGTGATCGGGGCCGCCGTCGGGCCCGCGGCCTCGATGCGCGCGATGAGGGCCGTGCACGCTTCCTCCGAGAGCACCGCGTCGAGCGTCAGCACCAGCGGGTTCCGGCTGTCGAGTTCCTCGGACGGGTCGGGCATCAAGGGGAGGGTGGTCATAGAGTCATGTAGACTCTAGTGGGTGTCTCTGGGACTTGCTAGCTGCCCCGGGGTGGGCGGGACAGCCGGCCATTCACTGCACCTGCACGAGGAAGCGCTGCGAGGCGACGATGGGGAGCCCCACGAACTCGGCGATGCCCGGGCTCAGCTCATTGGGCACGCGCCACGTCTGGCCGGTCTGCTGGATGACGGTGATGGCGTAGCGGCCGACGGGCACCGCGCGCAGCCGCTGCGGAGCGGCCGGGGTCGACACGTCGAAGGCGCGCGGCTGGAGCACCAGCTTGAGCCGCGGCACGGGCGTAGGGGTGGTCTTCACCCGGCCCATCGCGTCGAACAGCAGCGCGGCGTACTCGGTGGGGTCGAAGCCCGCGGCGAGCACCACCACGTCGGCCTTGCCGTCCTTCTCGCCAGTGGCGTCGAGCTCGTAGTCGGCCCCGTCGGCGTCGACGATGCCGTTGCGATCGAGGTCGTTTTCATCGACCAGCGTGCTGCGATCGAAGCTCCCTGGGCCGACGCCGCTGGGTTGAGCAGGTGCCACCTTGCGCACCACCACCCGCGGCCAGAGCTCGGGCACGCCGTCCCCGTTGGCGTCGTCGGGCAGGCCATCGCCGTCGTCGTCGAGGAAGCGCAACAGGAAGCCCGGCGCGGACTGCATGATCACCCCTTCGTCGATGGGGAGCGCCTGGAGCTCGATGACCTTCGGCTGGCCCGAGACGACGACCGAGTCGTTGCCTCCGACCACCGCGAAGATCGGGCGGTCGAGCGGAACCCGCGCGGAGTCGGAGAAGGTCACCGACACCTCGAGCGCGGGCCTGGGGTTGCCGGCCTCGTCGGTGCCGACCTCCACGACGCGGGAGGCGCGGGTGGCGGGGTCGATCGCCGCTCCGCCGACGTCGCCCAGGGTGGTGTCGGCCGTCACGCCGTACCAGGGGATGAAGTCGTCGTTGGCGTCGATGAAGCCGCGAATGAGGTACTTGCCGGGCGCCTCGAGGCTGAAGGCGAAGGGCGCGGTGAAGGGCCCCGCGTTCCCGTCGGCCACGGCGCCGAAGACCGCCTCACGCGAGACGACGGTGAAGGTCAGGGGCCGCCCGGTGCCCAGCGGCGGGGGCGGGCGGGCGGCGTCGTAGAGGAAGAGGACGATCTTCCCGCGCGCGATGCTGTTGACCACCACGCGGCCCTCGATGCGCCCCGTCTGGACGCCCTTCTGCCGATTGTCGGCGCCGGGGAAGACGAGGGGCGCTTCACAGCTGGCCAGCACCACCAGCGCGAGGAGGAGAGCGGTTCGGTTCATGGCTGCACCGTGAGCTGCGCGAAGATGCGGCGGTTGACGTCGTTGCCGAAGGGGTGCTCCTGGTGGCTGGGGCCCAGTTGCGAGCCCACCACCGCGACGGTCACCCGGTCATTCAAGAAGCGGTAGGCGACGCGCGCGTTGATCACCGTGTACGCCGCGAGCGGGTTCTGCAGGTTGGCGATCTGCGTCGGGTCGGACGGTGAGGGCTCGCGCTCGATCCACGTGGTGGCGGTCACGAAGCTCAAGTCGGCCGAGAGGTCGAGGTTCACCGGGGTGCGGTAGATGAAGCCCGCGTTCACCTTGGCCGCGGGGGCCTGGGTGCAGGGGCCGCACACCTTCGCCCCGGAGTTGGCCACCACCGACTGCAACGCCGCCGAGGCGCGCAGGTCGAGGCCCTTCGTCGCGTTCCACGTCACGCCGAGCTCGCCGCCGCGCGCGGTGTACGTCTCTTCGTCGTTGGAGAAGAGCGAGCGCCCGAGCAGGAACGACTGCGAGGAGGGGTCGAACGCGTCGCCGGGGGGCACGGGGTTGACCGCCCCGAGGACGATCAGGTCGTTGACGATGTTCCAGTAGCCGGTGAGATCGACGGTCAGCCCCAGCCGCGGGAGCTCGCCCCGGTAGCCGAGCTCGAAGGACAGCAGCCGCTCGGGCCGCAGCGCGCGGTTGCCCTGGGTGAGCACCGAGGCGCCGGTGACGCCGGGCACCGGGGTGCGAATGTCCATGTAGCTCTCGAGGAAGGTCGGCTGGCGGAAGGCGGTGGCGAAGCTCCCGCGGAAGGCGTGGCTCTCGAAGGGGCGGAAGACGAGCGAGACGCGCGGCGACTGCGCGTAGCCGGGGTTGCCCTTGTCGAGCAGCGGGTGGCGATCGATGCGGTAGCTGGCCACCAGGGTGAGCGGCTTGATGATGCGCCACTCGTCCTGCACGAAGGCGGCGGCGTGCAGCTCTTCCTTGAGCGGGCCGATGTAGCCCCAGGCCACCCGCTTGAGGCGCCCCGAGATGCCGATCGCGATGACGTGGGTGCCGG
>JBBRUE010000384.1:0-6715 GCA_038248085.1 Myxococcales bacterium
ACGGTCTTCAAGTTCTTCAGGGCCGCGGAGCTCTGCTACGTGAGCAGCCTCCACGACGGCATGAACCTGGTCGCCAAGGAGTTCGTCGCCGCCCACGATGACGAGCTCGGCGTGCTGGTGCTCAGCCAGTTCACCGGGGCGGCCCGCGACCTCACCGAGGCCCTGATCGTCAACCCCTACGACCTGAGCCAGGCAGCCGACGCGATGGCCGCGGCCCTGCGCATGCCGCCGGAAGAGCAGCGTGAGCGCATGCAGTCGATGCGCAAGCTGGTGTCGGAGTTCAACGTCTACCGCTGGGCGGGCCGGATGCTGGTCGACGCCGCCGAGCTCCGCCGGCGCGAGCGGATGACCGGCCGCTTCGCCGCCCTTCGCGCGATGCGAAACGGCGCATGAAGCAGCTCCTGATCCCGCGAAACGTCGAAGTGATCGAGCAGATCGCGGGGGCTCGTGCGCTCCTGGCGTTCGACTTCGACGGCACCCTCGCCCCCATCGTGGCCTCGCGCGATGCCGCCGCGATGAGGGGCCGCACCTTCGCGCTCTTCAAGCGGGTCTGCGCCCTGTACCCGACGGCCGTCATCTCGGGGCGGAGCCGGCGCGACGTCAGGTCGAGGCTCCAGGGGGCCCGCGTCCGCTACGTCGTCGGGAGCCATGGCCTGGAGCCCGGGTTCGACTCGCCCGAGACGGAGGCCGCCCTCGACGAGGCGCGGACCGAGCTCGCACGGCTGGTGGCGAAGACGCCGGGCCTCGACCTCGAAGACAAGCGCTACTCGCTGGCCGTTCACTTCCGTAAAGCGCGCCGGAAGCGGCTGGCGAGTACGGCCATCCTCGCGGTGCTCGACCGGCTCGAGACCCCGATGCGGGTGATCCCGGGGAAGTTCGTGCTCAACGCCGTGCTCGCCGCATCACCGAACAAGGGAGACGCCCTGCTCGAGCTGCGAACGCGCGCGCGCGCTGACGTCGCGCTCTATGTCGGGGACGACGTCACCGACGAAGACGTGTTTCGCCTCGATCAGCCCGGCCGCCTCCTGACGGTGCGCGTCGGCCGGTCGCGCACTTCGGCCGCGGCGTATTTTCTTCGTGATCAGCTGGAAATGGATGCTCTCTTGCGGCGCCTGATCACCTTTCGGGAGCGCGCATCACCATGAAGGCCGTCGGCAAAGACGTGCAGTTTCCACTCGAGCCGGCGCTCGACTTCCTCCAGCACCTCTGGGAGCTCAACCACGCGATGGAGCGCACCTCGCTGCAGATGGATCGCACCCTCGGCGTCACAGCGCAGCAGCGGCTCTTCGTGCGCTGCCTGGGCAAGTACCCGGGCATGACCGCCAGCCAACTGGCGGCGGTGCTCCACCTCGACCGGGGCACCGTGTCGGCGTCGCTGCAGCGCCTCGAGAGGCGGGGGCTCGTCACCAAGCGCCGCGACCCGCGAGACAATCGACGCATAGCCCTCGGGCTGACCGCGAAGGGACGCGCGATGGACAAGCCGGCGCCGGCGACCGTCGAACATGCCGTGGAGCAGCTGTTGGCGAAGCTGGGTCGCGCGCGCGTCGAGGACGCCAAGGCGGTCATCCAGCACCTCTCCGACGGGCTCTCGGCGGCGCTCCCCCCGCGGTGAGAAGGCCCGGACCGGGGGGCCCACCGCTCAATTCGGCGGAGCGATCGGCAGGGTGTCGCGGGCGCGATCGTCCTCGAGCACGCGGTTGAGTTCGGAGAGCCGCGTCGCGAGTTCCTCGTCGGTGCGGGCGATCGCCTCGTTGAGTTGATCGAGGCCATCACTGGCGGGGAGCGCGTCGATCTTCTCGGCGAGCATCTGCAGCACCAGCACCGCCGGCCGGTTCGCCACGCGCTGGTAGGGCTCGAGGCGGTGTTTGAGGAGCTGTTGGGCGAGCGCCCGCACCTGCGACACGCCGTCACGGTCTCTTGATTTCTGCGCGAGCACCGCGGTGGCGTTGAGCAGCCGCGGGGTCAGCTCGGGGAGGTCCTGCAACCCCTGCAGCTGGGCGTACCAGTCTTTCGCCGTCACCCGCGCGAGCACCGTGGGGTTGGGCTCCTGCGCCGCGGTGATGAAGCTGAGCAGCCCGGGGTCGAGCTTTCGGCCCCCCGCGCAGGCGCGCGCGCGCTCGAACGTCCGCTCACGGGCGACCCTCAACAGTTGGTCGATTGCGGGCACCGGGGCGATGGCCGCGTCGATCGCGTTGACCAGCGTCGCCCCCTCGCGACGGTCGGCGCAGGGGTCGCTCGACGAGGGCCGCAAGAGCCAGTCTCGCAGCGCGTCGAGGTCCCCGCCGTCGCGCGCGACGAGTTCCGCGAGGGGGAAGCGGGTGAGCACCTCGCCGCGCAGGCGGGCGAGCGTCGTCGCGGGTCGCGTGTCCCTCGTCCACGCCGCTTCTTGCGCCAGTCCGTCGAACAGGCGGAGGGCCGCGCTCGCCTCGGCCAACCCCGGGCGATCCGACAGCGAGGTGACCGCGCGGCCGAGGTGCGCGAGCAGCCGCCGGTGCGCGCGGGTGAGGTTCGGCTCGTCGGCACAGCTGCCCCGGGGGTTCTCGAGCGCACTCGACTCGAGCAGGTCGACGCAGCCATTCGAGAGAGCCTCGTCGTCCCAATCGGAGGTGTCGATCGTCACCACCGCACCGTGCGCCTCACGGTTGAGCCGCCCCCTGACGAGCTTGAGGGTGGCGACGTCGTACTCGTCGATCGTCCCGTCGGTGATGATCAGCGGGGCGCCGTTACCGGGAATCGGCAGATCACCCTGCCCTGCCGCGGTCAGCTGCAGGCGCCGGGCGACCGACACGTGCTCCGTGTTGTCGAAGCCGGCCAGCAGGCCGTCGACGACCGTGGACACCGCTTCGGTGGCGGTGGACACCCCGGGCACCGCGCCGGCGAGCTTGAGCAGCGCGTCGATGGTCTTCTTCGCCTTCCCCACACGAACCGAGGGGAAGGTGACGATGTGGATCTTGAGTTCGACGTCCTTCAGCCCGTCGATGGGCACTACGATGCGCCCCGACCCCTGGGACGCGGCCACGTCGCCGACCTTCGCCGCAGCGAGGGCGAGCGCCGCCTCGTTGCCCACCACCACCTTGCCCGGTCCAAACTCCACGATGGTCACCACCGGCTCCTTCGACGCCAGGGCGACGACGTTGAGGGTCGCGTAGTCGCGGTGCCGCGCGGCCGCGGGGGCGACGAACTGTGAGAACGAGACGTCGGCGCCGCCCTCGCGGGCGATCAGGCACTCGGTCGCCTTCGGCGCGTGGGTGAGCGCCAGGGTGGCGACCAGCAGGGCGGCGTGCATGGGTGAACCTCCGTTCGTCGCGCGTGAGCGAAACCGACGGAGGCAATTGAACATCGATTCATCGTCGGGGACGGGGTTCGTTGCCCCTCAAACGATTCCGCGGCGAGGCCCCGTGCCCCGGCTCACCCCACCGAGACGGTGATCACACCCTCGACGATGGCCCGCGAGACGAACTCCATGAGCGCCCCGCTGACGGCGTAGCCCTCATCGGTGGCGACCACGAAGCCGGACTCCTGGAGGCGGTTGAGCGCGTCTTCGGTGGCCTCCCCTTCCTTGCCGGCCGAGAGGAGCTCCATCACCGTGCGCTCTTCTGCCGACATCGCGGTGACGAGCACGCGCAGGTGATCGTCGAGCAGCGCCTGGCCCTGCTCGCTCTCGCCGAGGAGATCGAGGTTCACCAGCTCGTCGACCTGGGCGGCGGTGACGGCGCCCTTGAAGTCCTTCGGGAAGCGCGAGGCGAGCGCGGCGCACAGCGAGAGCACTTCCCACGGGCGGTTACCGGAGATCTCGGCGAGCGCGCCGAGGGCCTCGTTCTCGAAGGTGACCCCCAGCGGCATCGCGGGGGTCTGCACCAGCGTCACCAGCTCCTCGTCGGAGAGGGGGGGCACCACCACGGTGGCCACGCCGGCGTGGGCGACGACCAGCTCCTCGAAGAGCGCGTCGACGTCGCGGTGCCGGCTGCACACCACCGCCACCTTCACGTTCTTCGGGGTGGTGAGCAGCGCGTCGATGACGGTCTTCACGCCTTCCGCGCCGAGACCGGCGAGGGCGATCAGCTCGTCGAAGCCGACGAAGAGGGGCGCGGCCAGCTCGCCGAGCACCTCGAGCGGCTTCTTCGGGTCGGCCTTGAGCTCCTTGGCGCCGACGACGAGAAGGAACTCGTTCACCTTGGTGGTGATGCGGGCGAGTACCGCGTCGACCGACTGCGGGAGCCCGTCTTCGCGATCGGGATCGCGGAGGTCGAGCACGAAGGCCGCGCCGCCCGAGCGCTCACAGGCGCGCTGGAGGATGCCCTTCATCATCGTGGTCTTGCCGATGTGCCAGAACCCGCGGATGCAGATGTGATGGCCGCCGGTCATGTGCGCAGCGAGCTCATCGTCGAGCTCCTTGCGCGCGCGCAGTTCGTCAGGGAGCTCGTACAGCGCGTCCAGGTACCGCTCGGCGAGCGGGTGCGATTCGGGAGACATGCCCGTCTCTTACCGCACGGGGCGCGCCCATCAATGAACCGTCTTCACCAGGCTGGTCTTCATGCGCACCACGCCCTCGAAGAGATGGCGCTCGGAGTACCGGGTCCGGTGTGACGCGCGCTCGCCGGGGAGCCAGCTCTGCGGCTTCTCGAGCCACTGGAGCACCTTCACCTCGCCGTCGTAGGCGAAGGGAGCCGCCAGTTCGGGGGGGAGCCGCTTCCAGCAGCGCCGCTCGACGGGTGCGAACTCGGCTTCGAAGGCCTCACCGGCCGCGTCGTGCCGGCGCAGGTGATCGAGGGTTCCGTCGAAGGCGTGGGAAATGTGGAAGAGCTCGTGCAGCACGGTGGCCACCCGCTGGCGCGGCGTCGAGCGTCGGAAGAAGAGCGGCCGCAGCGTCACCACGTAGAGCATCTGGCGCCCGTGCACCTTCACCAGCGGCTTCTTGCGGCCCATCGAGTCGGTGCGCTTGCGGTCGGCGAAGGTGAGCGGCTTGGCGGAGGCCCGCGAGGCGCGCCGGGCTTCGCCGCCGACGACGAGAATGCGGGACGCATCGAGGTGCTGGTACTCGGGGTGCTCGCGCGCGAGGTGCTCGATCAACGCGCGCACCGCGTGGGTGAAATCGGGTCGGCGGCGCACTTTTTTCACCACGGCGGCCGGACTCTGCCTCACTCGCCGCGCCCACTCCCAGCGCAATTCAGCGCGGGGCCGCATCGGTACGGCTTTCTGCTACATGCGCGGCATGCGCCTCCTCTCTGTGTCTTCGATCTTCGCGGCCGGGCTGCTCTTGATCGGGTGCGGGCCCACCAAGCCGAAGCCCGACGCCGGGCCCGACACGAGCTGTGGTCTCGACTGCGTCGCGCAGGAGAACTACGGGCTCATCCTCGATCGCTGCTTCGAGTACTCGGAGACCGCCTCGTCCACCCAGACCCCGCCGTCGCTGGGCGTGTGGGTGCGCAAGGAGACCGGCCCGAACGCCGGCCCCAACGGCACCTTCACCCTCGAGGGGGGCGTGGCGTCGATCCCCGTGGAGTACCGCCGCGGCGGGCAGGTGGTGCAGACCGACTACTTCACGATCAAGAACGGCGACCTGGTGCTGCTGCGGCGCATCGCCGGCAGCGGCTCGGTGACCTGGCGCACCGACATGGCCATCACCGGCGTGAAGTGGCTCGCGCTGGGCACGGCGGCGGGCGAGAACTTCTCGACCAACACCACCGCGTTCCTCTCGTCGGACAACTCGTCGACGGCCACCGCGTACCGCGTCACCACCGACAGCCCGACCACGGGCGAGAAGAAGACGCCGCTGGCGACGTACGAGACCGCGATCAAGATCCTCTTCGGTGAGACGCCGGATCACGGCGCCGACCCCCGCCGCATCTTCGTGCCGGGCGTGGGCTTCACCGTCATCGCCAGTCCGTTCAACCTCGCCGGTGGTTCACCGACGCCTCACTTCCTGCAGCGGGTCCGCGACATCGGGACGCCGGATGCGGGTTCCGAGAGTTGCAGCCTGGGGGTCCCGTGATGATGAAGCGCTTCGTCGTGGCCGTGGTGTTGTCGCTGACCGCCTGCAAGACGGCGCCGGAGGTGGTGGCCGACGTCACCCCGCCCGCCCTGCCTCAGGAAGACTTCGTCGTCGTCACCCAGAACCTCACCCAGGTCGACGTGAAGTACACCGGGGTGATCGAGGCGGGCACCGAGGCGATCACCGTCGAGAAGGCCGCGTGGGAGTTCGTGGTCGATGGCGTGGTGAAGAGCTCGGGCACCGACAAGCTGAACCTCAGCGCCGCGGCCGGCCAGAAGACCGACTTCACGCTCAGCGAGAGCCTCACCTACGTGAAGGACGTCGAGGAGCTCAAGGCGATGGACACCCGCGGCGGCTCGCTGCTGCTGGCGATGCGCGGCACGCTGTTCGTCACCGTGCCGGTGCCTGCGCAGGGCGACAAGCCGGCCGGCAAGCGCACCCTCGAGCTGCCGTTCGCCAAGGATCCTTGGGGCAATGGTGAACCAACGAAGGATTTACTGAATTACGGTGGTAATGTTGGCAGAACCAAGAATGTGGGTACCTATCCTGCTGGGAAAAGTCCCTATAACGCCTTCGATATGGCGGGCAATGTGTGGGAGTGGACCAGCACGATCTACGACACTGAGCGCTTCCCTTACCCTTATAAGGCGGATGACCGGGAAGCGCTGGCAGGTGACGACCGTCGCGTGGTGCGTGGTGGTTCGTGGCTCTACGATCCGTTTC
>JBBRUE010000385.1:0-6714 GCA_038248085.1 Myxococcales bacterium
ACTGGGTGAGGGCCATGAAGTTGAAGTTGGCCTCCACGCCGATCACGAGGTGGCGCAGGCGCGTGTAGTACTCGAGCCCGGGCCCCGCGGTGACCAACACGTCGATGTTCGGGAGCAGCGCAGTCGGGCTGTAGAACGTCACGCCCGCCCCGCCCCGCAGGTAGATCCAGGTGCGCTTGACGTCTTGCGAGTCGTTGAAGCCGACGAGGCGCACCTTCACCGCCGCACCGGGCGTCATCGCGCTGAAGTCACCCGACGCGGCGCCGGTCGTGTTGAAGCCCTTATAGTCGCTGCCCATGCGGTTGGACGAGGCGAGGAAGAAGATCGCCGGCGAGACGCGCTCGCCGATGTCGAACCCCATGTCGATGCCGATGGCCTGGCCGGCCGAGAAGGACGCCGGGGGAGAGCCGGCAGGGACCGGCGGGGTGATCACCCCGTTGAAGCCGCCGCGCGCCTCGAAGAAGAAGCCGCGTTCGATCTCGTTGTAGCCAGCGGCTTTCTTGTCTTCCAACTTCCCACCGGCGGACTGCGCCAGGGCAAGCGACGACGAGAGAGCGAACAGCACACCCAGGGCGGAGGACAGGCGGTTCATGCGGCGGGCACCCTAGCCCACCGCTTCGGTGGAGAGGAGAAAGTTGGACAGAAACACCACGCCCCCGCTCCCGGAAGGGGAACGAGGGCGCGAGAGACGTCAGCGGTGTGTCAGGTCAGGTCAACCGCCCTGCCCGCCGGACTGGGCGAAGATGAACGGGTACGTGACGATCACCACGCCCCCACCCTTCGGCTTGGGGAACTGCCAGGTGCGAACACGGCCGGCGACGCAGGCCTCGAGCTCGGCGTTGTTGACGGTGGTCTGGGCCACCGAAGACGTCGAGACCGAACCGGTCGGCGAGATGATGAACTTCACCGCCACCTTGCCGTTGAGCTTGGGGAACCGGTTGAGCTGGCTCTCGTAGCAGTAGCGGATCTGACCGCGGTTGGCGTGAATCACCTTCCGGATGAGCTCCTTGTCGAGCGAGCCCATGACCGTCGGTTCCGAGGAGGTGATGCCGATGTCGATGTCCTTCTTGCCGCCGAGCACGCCGACGCCCGAGCCGTAGCCACCGGTACCGCCGCCGCGGCCCTTGGTGCCGATGCCGCCGATGCCGATGGTGTCACCCACGCCGCCACCGCCCGAGCCGGAGCCGCGAAGCCCGAGGCCGCCGAAGCCGCCCGAGTCACCGGCCGCCGCGCCGAACATGTTGCCCATGGCGCTCTTGAGTTCACCACCGATGCCCTGGTGGCCGAAGATGGTCGAGATGCCGCCGCCGCTGCCGCCGAACACCTTGGCGACGAGGAGCCGGGCCTGGTCCTTGTTGTTGGGGTCGCCCTTGGGCGCCGCGTGCGCCGACTTCTTGGGCGCGTCCTTCTTGCCCATCGCCCCTTCGTCGCCCTTGTGCTTCTGGGCGATCTCGCCGGAGTCCTTCTTCTTCTCGAACTTCTGAAGAATGGGGTTCTTCTCGGGCGGCTTGATGAGCAGCTTGGCGATGCGGGCCGAGTTCGAGTTGAGCTCGTCGTCGAAGGCCTCGCCCTCGGCGTTGAGGTTCGCCGCGCTGATCACGAAGAGCGCCGCGAGGAAGAACATCAACAGGAAGATGTTGAGGACGGTGAAGTCGACCGACTCGGCGAAGGGCACGAACACGGCCTTCGGCTGCGGCTGGAAGAACACCTCGACGACGACGCCGCCGAGGTCGATCCACGCGAAGTCTTCGTGCTGCAGAGTCAACGAGAGCGCGTCGCCGTCGTTCGAGGCGATGCCACGCTTCTTGGCCTCGTCGAGGGTCATCGTCTCTTCGCCGAACTTCTTCTGCAGCTCACCGTTCATCTTCGAGGTGAAGCGCAGCGTGGCGCCCTGCTTGCCGAAACGAACGAGCTCGAAGGACGGGGCGCCGAACTTGGAATCGCCCATCTCGAAGTCGACGCCCTTGATGGTTCCGACCTTGAAGGTGCGCTCGACGTCGGGGTGGAGGAAGTACTCGCCCACCATCTGATCGCCCCACAGGAAGCGGAGCTCGACGCCCAGCGGCCCGGTGCCCTTGCGGCGGCGAGGACGCGAACGGATGGAGGCGCCGGTCATCTCGTCCTGGACGTGGACGGGGGGAGCGGGGGGCGGCTGGTGCGCGACGGGAGGCGCCTGCATCGGCACCTGCTGCACGACCTGCTGAACGACGGCCTGCTGAACGACTGGCACAGCCACCGGCACGACGATCGGGGCGGCGACTGCAGCGGCGGCGACTGCGACTTCGGCGGGCGCGACACTCGGGGCGATGCTGGGGGCCACACTCGGGGCGGCCCCGGCCTGCTCGACCTTGATGGTGGTGTTGCCCACCTTCACCTCGTCGCCGAACTGCAGCGCGCCCTTGTTGACGCGCTTGCCGTTGACGAAGGTGCCTTCGACGCTGCCCATGTCGATGATCGACAGGCTGCCGTCAGGGGCGACCTCGATCACGGAGTGGATGCGCGAGACCTTCTCGTCATCGAGACAGAGGTGGGCAGAGGACAGGCGACCGATCTTGATGATGTCGCGGTCGTAGTCCTTCGTGACGACGAGTTCGTCGCCCTTGAAGACCTTCAGTGTGAGAGGAACAGCCACGAGGGGCCTCCGGGGTAAAAGGGGCTTCGGGAACCTAGACAGCCAGCGTCAGACCAGGTTCCCAAGGCGGCTCAGAGCTCGCCGACAGACTGCATGACCTTGTCTTTGAACTCTTCGCGAATCTTGATCAGGTTCGAGTGCTTCACCTTCTTGCGGGCCTCGACGTACTCGCCGTCGGGCTTCGTCAAGTCACCCTCGATGGTGTCGTCCTCGAAGGAATATTCCGTCTGCTTCTTGTACGAGACGCCCTTCTCCTGGGCGAACGCGGGCAACGCCAGCAGTGCGATCATCAACCAAATCTTCGTCATGCTTCCTCCGGCTGGAGCCCGTGGTGCGGCGCGAATGCTACCACTCCCTACTCATCCGCAAATCCCAAGGTTGCGTTTCTCGGGTCTTACACTGTGAGAAAGGTGTCACATTTCGTGCACACTCGCGCGGAGCTTGTCGTCGAAGTTCACCCGCACCTTGATGAGTGAGGAGAACTTCGGGTTGGTGGGCACCATGTAGATCTCGCCCATCGGGTGCTGGAGCCCTCCTTCAATCAGGTCGCCTTCCCCGAAATTGACCTTCTGGACGGGGGCCTTCGGGTTCAGCTTGGGAGCTTCGCTCTGCGCAAGGACGGAAGAGGCGAGGAGGACGGCCGGGAGGAGAAGGGCACGCATGGGGACTCCGGGGTGAGGTGTGGGGCTGCGACGCTTCATCGTGTCACTTCGTTCCCCCCTGCTTGAACTGACCCTCCGGCCGGGCCGTGACGGCGCAGGGTTGGCGTGGGCACACCACGTGCTCCGTCGCCCTGCGTGCGTTTCCTACTCGTCGCCCTTCCCCTGGCGGCTGCCTGTGGTCCCGGCGTCGCGTTCATTTCGAATGAAGAGACACCCGTTGGTGAGCGGTTCCCCACCTTCACCCTGACGGGCTCACTCCCGGTCCGTACGACCATCGCTCGGGCCGCGCCCCTGCCGCTGCCGTCGATGCAGCTGAGCGTGGGCACCCCCTGGCTCGCCGCCGCGGGGGTCGATGCTCCCGTCGACGCAGGGGTCGATGCACCCATCGACGCAGGTGTCTCTGCAGGGCCCGCCTCCGACGTTCCCGACGGAGGACCTCGCGGGCTGGACGTCAGTCCGCACCTCGCGCTGGGGCTGCCGGACTCGTCGGGGGTCGGTCAGCCCACGAGGTGGCTGCTGGTGCGGCCCCAGTTCGTGAGCTCGTACGACACGAGCCGCAAGGTGCCCAACTGGACGAGCTGGAAGCTCGATTCGTCCGACTTCGGGCAAGCCACCCGCGCGACCACGTTCAGGACCGACGCCCTGCTGCCGACGGGCACGCCGCAGGCGAGAGACGACGACTACCGGTTGAGTGGCTTCGATCGCGGGCACCTCTGCCCCAGCGCCGACCGTACCTCGACCGACGCGAACAACGACGCGACCTTCTTCCTCACCAACGTGGTGCCGCAGACGCACGCCAGCAACGCGGGGCCGTGGCTCGACCTCGAAGACGAAGCGCGGCAGCTCGCCAGCCAGGGAAAGCGGCTGGTGATCATCGCCGGCCCCCTGTTCGGCGCCACGCGACAGGCGATCGGCGCCGGCGTCGAAGTCCCCGTCTCCCTGTTCAAGGTCGCAGTGGTGATGGACGCGACCGGGACCGTCACGTCGACCACCCGGGTCTACGCAGCGATCATCCCCAACGCCGCGGTGCTCAGCGGCTCGTGGCGACAGTGGCAGGTCACCGCGCGCAGCATCGAGCAGCAGACCGGGCTCGACTTCATGTCGGATCTCCCGCCGGCGACCCAGGAGCTGCTCGAGACGCGCCTCGACCCCTAGCGGCAGGCCGGCTGCGCGCCACCGGCGCACCCGAAGAGCAGCGTGTCAGCGGCGCAGATACCCTCGTTGATCACCCCCGCGCGCACGAGATCGGCGGCGGCGGGCAAGGCGAGCTCTGCGTTCGAGCGCACTTCACCCGAGGCGACGGCCGTCGAGAAGAGGGTGCGGCAGACGAGCGCCGACGAATCGATCGCCAGGTCATCGGCCCGCACGGCGCGCGCGAGCGTGTTGGCGATGAAGATGAGTGACCCCCGTGAATCGACCTCCTCGATACCCTTGAGCGCTGCCGTGAGCCGCGTGAGGCCGAACTCAGGGCACTGCTCTTCGATCGCCAGGCGGTAGAGCATTCGAACCAGGTCGGCGTTCTTGTTGAGGTCTTCCTTGGTCAGGCAGTTCAGCGAGCCTCGCAGCGGGACCATGATCTCGGGGTGCCCGAGGATCTTCACCAGGTCGTCGACCACCGGCTGGAGATCCATCTTCGTCTGCGCCGGCAACGGCAACGTGTCGAACGCGTTGCGGAGGCCCGCGGCGTCGGCGCCCTGCACCGCAGTCACGAGGACCTTCGCGATGGTCACCGTGTCCGCCTCGGTGAGCGACTGCGGGTTGAGCAGTCCGGTGATCGAGGGCTTTGCGGCGAGGTCGTTGAGGTGCCTGACCAGGGCCTTGCCGTCGGGCGTGTTGACGTAGTCCGTGAAGGCGATGGCCATGTCCAGGCCGTCGGAGAGATGGCAGTTCCCGTTCTGGGTGCAGAACTGAGAGACGACGCCCGAGACCTCGTAGTGCTTCGTGCGCGGGCGACCCTTGCAGTCGTTCCCCGAACCGGTGAGGTAGTTGAGGATCGTCAAGAGCTGCGGCTCGACGAGGTTGATCGCGTCGATGCCCTTGCCCTGGTGCACCAGCACGTCCAGCGAGCGGCGCATCTCGCAGAGTTCATTGGCACTGCTGAGCGGCGGGGGTGAGGCGGCCGGCGCACAGAACTCGGCGCCCACGGCGCCCGGCTCCTTCGGCTTGAGGGCGAAGCGGGTGAGCGTCATGAAGATCGACCGCAGCACCTCGTTGACCGGCGGGGGCACGTCCGGCCGCGGGGACTTGAGGAGCTGGGTCTCGATCAGGTGCTTGAGGTTCTCCGTCTTTCCCTCGCTGATCGCCTTCTCGAAGTTCGGCATCAGCTGCTCGAAGCCCCGGCACTGGCGGATGTCGGCGCGCTGCTCGGCCGCGGGAGCCACGAGGTTCTCCCCACCGCACGAGGCGAACACCAGCAACGTCAGGACGACAGTGAGCGCGAGGGCGAACCGGAGGTGGTTCATGGAGCGCAGCACCTTACCCGAGACCGCACTCGCGGAGGATGACGTCGGTGTGTTCGCCGAGAGCAGGCGGAGGGCGGATGGGGACATCGCCGAACCGAACCGGGGTACGCAGCCAGACCACGTCGCCCTCCTTCACGAACAAACCGCGGGCCTGCAACTGGGGGTCGTCGAGCACCTCGTCGCCCTCGCGCACCGGTTCGACGCAGAGGTCGAGACTGCCGAAGAGCGCCGTCCACTCGGCCAGCGGGCGCGCGGCGAAGATCTCTTCGAGTTCGCGCCGCGTCTTCCGGCCGCCCTCCCCCACGTCGTAGGCGCCCTCGAGCAAGTCGGGGCGGCCGATCGCAGCGCACACGCCCTGGAAGAACTTGGGCTCGAGCGAACCGACCGCGAGGTAGCGATCGTCCTGGGTGCGGTAGAGGCCGTAGCAGGCGTAGCCGCCGTTGAGCGCCTCGCGGCCGCGCGCCAGCGGCGTACCTTCGTTGCCCATGACCAGCCGGCTGGCGAGGTGCATGTGCAGGAACGCCATCGAGCCGTCGGTCATCGAGATGTCGACGAAGCGCCCCTTCCCCGTCTGGTGGCGCGCGTGGAGCGCCGCGAGGATGCCGACCAGCGCGAAGAGACTCCCGCCGCCGATGTCGGCCATCTGCACGCCGGGCATCGCGGGCGCCCCGCCGTCGCGCCCTCCGTAGGCGAGGGCCCCGGAGCGGGCGATGTAATTGAGATCGTGGCCGGCCTTGAGTCGATCGGGCCCGGTCTGCCCGTAGCCGCTGATCGAGCAGAAGATGAGGCGCGGGTTCTCCTTCGACAACTCCTCCCAGGAGCAGCCGAGGCGCGCCATCACCCCGGGCCGGAAGCTCTCGACGAGCACGTCGTAGTGCTTCACCAGCGACTTGAGCGTGGCCACCCCCTCGGGCGACTTGAGATCGAGCGCCAACGATCGCTTGTTGCGGTTGAGGCC
>JBBRUE010000386.1:0-6704 GCA_038248085.1 Myxococcales bacterium
GTGCTGGTGCGCCGCTGGGGCACCTGGTCGGTCGACGCTGACGGCCTGACGACCGAGTCGCTGCGCGCCGTGGGGCTCGACCTGCAGCACCTGTGGGTGCTCGGCGAGACGAAGCTCCTCGAGAAGACCTTCGCGACCGGCGCGTGGCGGGAGATCCCGCTCCCCGCGGGCACGCCGGTGGTCACCTCGCTGGCGATCCGCAAGGCGGTCGACGGCAAGGCGCTGGAGCTCGTCGTCGCCGGCAGCAACTGCACCGCGCTCTCGTTCGCCCCGGCCACTGATCAGTTCACCGCGGGACCTTCGTGCGGCGCGCGCTTCGACTTCACCGCGGCGGCCTTCCTCTCGAACGGAGACCTGCTGCTCGCGTCCGACAGCGGCACCATTCACCACCGCACCGGCGCCACGCTCACCTTCGAGAACGTGTCGGGGCTGCGCACCGCGCCCTTCTCCGGGCTGGTGCCCGACGGCTCGACGATGTGGGCGGTGGGCGAGGGCGGGGCGCTCTTCCGCCGCGTGGCGACCAACTGGTCCGAGGCCGCGATCGACGTCACCGGCCTCGCGGTGAACGCCGGGGTGAAAGACGACGAGGGGCTCTTCCTCGTCGGCAGCGGCGGGCTCGTCTTGCGGCGCCTGTAGGGTCGATCGAACCCGCAGTCCTTGCGCGAGTTGTCCACCCGGGTGGACGCGTCACGTTTTTGACCTACGGGCGCCCACTTGCCCGCATCGCGACGGTCGGCAACTGTTACTCCCTCCCATGGGCACCGTTGTCTCCCGCATCGCGCACGCCCTCGACTCGTGGATTCCGAGCGCGCAGAAGGAGACGACTGATCAGCGGTGGCGCTCGCGCTTCCTGGTGCAGGTGCTGTTCCTGGGCATGGGCATCTGCGTGGTGATGGCGTTCTTCTATGTGATGGTCGGCGTGTGGCAGCTCGTCGCGCAGTGCGGCGTCGTCGGGCTGGCGCTCGCGTTGGCCCTGCTGAGCTTCTTGCGCTTCGGGACCTTCCGCTTCTCGAGCCACCTGGCGCTGGGGTCGGTGACGGTGGCCTTCGCGGTGCCTGCGCTCCTCGAACGGCAGCTCGATGGGACCGGCCTGGCGTGGTTCTGCGTGCTGCCCTTCGTCGCGGCGTTGCTGCTGGGCCGCCGCGCGCTGTGGGTCTGGGTGCCGATCATCCTCGCCACCATCACCGGCCTGTACTTCCACCCGCTGCGCTGGGGGGTGATGGACCTCGCGCCCCACGTGCAACTGGCGCGGAGCCTCGTGCTCACCCTCACCATCCTCGTCTTCGCGTTGTCGTTCGAGAGTCGGCAACGGGAAGTGCGCACCGAGCTGGAACGCGTCAACCGCGCGAAGTCCTCGTTCCTGGCGAACATGTCGCACGAGCTGCGCACGCCGATGAACGGGGTGCTGGGGCTGACCGAGGTGCTCCTGCAGGGTGAGCTCGCGGCCCCGCAGCGCGAACACCTCGAGCTGGTGCAACGCTCCGGGCGCGCGATGGTGTCGCTGGTCAACGACCTCCTCGACTTCTCCAAGGTGGAGGCCGGCAAGCTCACCCTCGAGCGGGCCGACTTCGCGCTGCCAGCCCTGCTCGACGACGTGTACGGGCTCTACCTCCCGGTCGCGCTGTCCAAGCGGCTCTCGTGGCAGGTGGACCGCGGGGTGGGGCTCCCCCCGGCCGTCACCGGCGATGCGCTGCGGCTGCGCCAGGTGCTCTGCAACCTCGTCGACAACGCCCTCAAGTTCACCGAGCGCGGCGAGGTGCGGCTCGCGGTCACGCCGCTCCCCCTCGAGCTCGGCGGCCAGGCGGTGCATTTCACGGTGGAAGACTCGGGGCCGGGCATCACCCCCGAGGTGGCGCAGCGTCTGTTCACGCCCTTCGAGCAGGCCGACACGTCGACCACCCGGCGCTTCGGCGGCACCGGCCTGGGCCTGGCGCTCTCGGGTCAGCTGGTCGAGTTGATGGGCGGCCAGATCGTCCTCACACCCCGTCCCGGGGGCGGCACCTCGTTCTCGTTCACCGTGCCGCTGGCCCCGGTCACCCTCGCGGCGCCCGTCGCTTCGCCCGTTGCGCTCCCGCCGACCGCGGGCTCTCGCGGGCGCGTGCTCGTGGTGGACGACAACGCGATCAACCTCAAGGTGGCCTGCGCGCTGGTGAAGCTGTCGGGCTTCGAGCCGGCCTGCGTGACCGACGGCCGCGCCGCGCTGGACCGGGTGCGCGCCGAGCACTTCGACCTCGTGCTGATGGACTGCCACATGCCGGTGATGGACGGCTTCGAGGCGACGCGCGCCATCCGCGCGCTGGTCGGTCCCCGGGCGTGCACGCCCATCGTGGCCCTGACCGCCGCGGCGTTGCCCGAAGAGCTCGCCGCCTGCCGGGCCGCCGGCATGGACGAGTGCCTCACCAAGCCGGTCAACCTCCAGGCGCTGCAGGCCGCGTTGGGCCGGCTCGTGCCACCGTCACCCGGGAACTGACTGCCCGCTTTCAGGGCGCGTGCTGGAGCTCCGGAGCCGAACCGCCGCAAGTGACCGCGGGGGGTCTCCAGACAGATCATCGATACGGTCCGTACAAAATGGCTGCCTGACAGCAAATTTGTGCGGACCGTTGTGCGCTCCCGCGCCGCCGAGACTCAAGGCACGGTGACGGCCGGCGCCTGCGAGCGTCGACTTTCGGTGCGAGCGATGGCACACGCGGCGTCATGCGTACCCTGCGATTCGCGACGTGCTTCCTGGCGCTCTCGGCCTGTGGTCCCAGCGAAGTGCTCAGCCTCAAGAGCGACCGCGCCACGGCCCAGGCCAACGGGGCTGATGCGGTGACCCTGACCGCGACCGTCAAGTGGAATGGCGCCGCACCGAAGGCCGGGGTGACGGTGCACTTCAGCGCTGCGTCACCGGGCGTGCTGTCGGCGGCCAGCAGCGTCACCGACGCGAACGGGGAGGCGACCACCAGGCTGACCTCGCTCTCGGCGGAGTCGATTCTCGTGCACGCCGTCCTCGCCGACCCATCGACCGACGTGTCGACCTCGATCGCGTTCACCGTGGCCACCGTCAACCGGCTGCGCTTCTCGACCTCGCCGGGGAGCACGGGGGTGGACAACCTGGTGCGCCCCGTTCCCGTGGTCGTCATCGAAGACGCCGCGGGCAACCCGACGACGTCGACCGCGACGGTGACGGTGCGCATCACCACCGGCTCGTGTGCTGCCGCGCTCGATGCGTCGAGCCTCGTCTCGGTGGCCGCGTCGAACGGCAGCGCGAGCTTCTACGGCCTCAAGTCGAGCACGGCCGCGACGGGCTGCACGCTCACGGCGACGAGCGGTTCGTTCACCCCCGCAACTTCGACGGCCTTCAGCTTTCTGTAAGGAGCTGGGGCGTGGGCGCCCCCGCGCTCAGCCTTCGGTGATGGTGGTGAGCGGCCCGGCGAGCGCCTTGTTCTGCCACTTCGGGTACGTCATCTGCAGCCCCATCGGCTCGAGGGTCAGCTTGCCCTTCATCACGACCTGGATGGGGGGCTTGGGCATCTCGACGAAGCCGCCCGACCAGCTCTTGGTGAAGTACTTCGGCTCCTGGCCCTGCTGCGTCACCTGGTAGCAGATGGGGGTGCTCGCCGAGAGCGAGCCGATGACCTGGATCTCGGCCGGCAGCTTGCTCTCGAGGAACGCGCGGTTCGGCGTGCCCTTGGTGAAGACGTTGTTGAGCGCCACCTGCATGTCGCGCACGCGCGCGCTGATGGTGGTGCTGACCAGCTTCGCGTTCTCGGGGGCGATGGTGCCCTGGAAGGCGAAGCGGACCTTGTTCTCGGCGGCGGCGGGCGTCAGCCCGTCGAACGTGCGCTTGATGATCAAGTCCGCGGTCGTCGGCGGCCGGCCCAGCTTGGGAGGCAGGGTGATGTTCGGCTTCGGCTTGGGCAGCGGCTTGGTGATCGGGTCGATCACGGCGGGGCGGGGCGGCTTGACGAGGGGGTCGAGGGTCAGTCGAGAGACCATGGGCGACACCATCTCAAAAATGGAAGCCGATGCCTACCGTGCCACTGGGCCGGAAGGCGACGCCGACCGCGCCATTGAGCCCGAAGAGCGCGATCCCCGCCTCGCCCTCGAGGGTGATCACGAACGGACCGCCGACGAAGAAGCGCAGGTTGAGGCGGGGCGTGGCGACGCCGGCCAGAGAGAAGAGCGTCGCGGTGCCGGTCTGTTGCCAGATGACCGCGGGGCCCACCTCCGCGCCCAGGCCCAGCCACACCGGCCCGAAGCGCCAGGCGAAGCGCCAGCCGACGCGGGCCTCGATCGCGCTCTCCGAGACGGTGCCCCGGGCCGCGTGCGCGCCGACGACCGCGAAGCTCAGGCCGGTGCTCAGGCGCGGCTCGAAGCCGAGGCGGCCGGCGACCTGCACCCCGAGCAGGGCGATGGCCGGCACCACGCCGACCGAGAGCCCGACCAGCCGCTCCTCGGGCCAGCGATCGTTCTCGGTGATCGACTGCGCCACGAAGACGCCACCCTTGCTCGCCACCTGGGTCGACGAGGTGATCAGGCTCAGCTCGTCCCACTTCACCTCGCGGCGGGTGCCCTCGGCGACGCTGATGCGGCCCCCGAAGCTCTGCCCCGACTTGAACACCCGCACCCCGTACTGGCCAGAGGGGAGCGCGATCTCCCGGTTCGCGGGGGAGGGGAGCTCGGCGATGACCTGGTCGCGCAGCACGTCGCTGACCACCGCGCGCTCCATGCCCGCCGGCAGCACCAGCTGCGAGGTCGCCCGCTGCAGCGTCGAGAGCACCAGCTCGCCCTGGCCCGAGAGCTTGTAGTCGTAGGACGGGTGCTGCACGCCCACCGGGAGCAGCGAGGTGCGCGCGACGGTCTGATCATACGCGTAGCGGTACGCCTCCCCGAGCGTCACCAGGCGGTCGCCCGAGGTGTCGGCCACGCCGCGCAGCCCGGACACGAAGTGGTGGGTGAAGATGCTGCCGAGCACCTCGTTCGACTCGAGGGCGGCCTCACTCTCGGCGCTCGAGGCGATGAAGGCGTCGCCCGTCGACTGCAGCGCGTCGGTCAGCTTGATCGCGAAGGCGTCGGCCGGCTTGCCGCCCTTCTGCCGGAAGCCCGCGCCCGACTTGCAGGCGTCGACCACGATCAACCGCACGTCGCCCACCCCGGCGATGACGCTCTTGAGCCGCGAGTAGAGCAGCACGTCGTTCGACAGCTCGATGCCTTCCCCGTCGGAGTGACCTGAGAAATAGAAGACGAACACCACGCGGTTCTCGGGCACGCGCTTGGCGACCTCGATCTGCTCGCGGGCCCGCTGGAGCGCCGCCTCGAGCTCCTTCATCGACCGGCCCTGCAGCAGCTGGAGCCGCTCCGGCGCGACGTCCCCCAGCTCGAGCAGCACGCGCGCGAACTTGCCGGCGTCGCTCTCGGCGTAGCGCAGCGGAGGGAGGCTGCCCGAGCCCGCATTGTTCCCCACCACCACCGCGAAGCGCAGGGTCTCGGCGCGCGCGCCGGCAGCGAGAATGATCAGCAGGGACAGCACGAAGCGCATCACGGGCCCTGTAGTCGGATCTGGCACGCGGTGCGTGCCAGGGCCTCACGCGGCGACGGACACCAGGCGGTAACCGAGCCCGCGCACGGTCTGCAGCAGCTCGCCGCGCGCGCCGAGCTTCACCCGCAGCCGCATGATGTGGTTGTCGATGGTGCGCCCGCCGCGCTCGTTCCCGACGAACGCGACCAGCTCGTCGCGGGTGAGCGCCTGGCCGGTGCGGTCGTTGAGGCACCGCAGCAGCGCGAACTCGAGGGTCGTCAGCTTCAACTCGTGCTCGTCGGCCCACGCGCGATGCGACCCCACGTCGATGGTGATCGGGCTCGCCCGGTGCCGCCCTTCGGAATCGGAGCGGCGGAGCAGCGCGCGCAGGCGGAGCACGAACTCCGGCACGCAGTACGGGAGCGCGATGTAGTCATCTGCACCCGAGAGGAAGCCGGCGATGCGGTCCGTCTCGTCGTTGTGGGCCGAGACGATGACGACCGGCACGTGCCGCGTGCGCTCGTCTTCCCGCAGGAACACGCAGGTCTCGAGCGCCCGGTGGCCCCGCCCATCGACCAGCACGAACAGCCCGGCTGCTTGCGACGGCGCGTCGACGGCCGGGACCGGGTGCACCTCGAAGCCGGCTCCCGCCAGGTCGACCTTGATCGCGTCGGTGCGGGCGGTGTCATCCCCCGTGACGAGGACAAGCGGCATGCGTGAGTCTTGCCACCGCTCCGCCCCGGCTGACTTGATGTAGCTCATGGCCTCGCGCCCGGTCCCATGACAGCGCCTGCGAGCCTGAGATCGGGCCGGGAGGTTCTCACGGGGGCGAATCAGGCGAAGAACGCTGCTTGCCCTGACGCGCGCTTTCGGGGTCTCTTGCGCGCATGAATTCGCTCGAACAGCTCAAGCAGGTCACCGTCGTGGTCGCCGACACCGGGGACTTCGCGTCGATCCAGAAGTTCAAGCCGCGCGACGCCACCACCAACCCCTCGCCGATCGCCGCCGCCGCCGCGATGCCGCAGTACGCCGGGGTGGTCGCCGCCGCGCTCAAGTGGGCGAAGGGTGACAGCGCCGACAAGAGCCCCGCGGCCGTGTGCAAGCGCGCGGTCGATCGCCTCGCGGTCGAGTTCGGCATCGAGATCCTCAAGGTGGTGCCCGGCCGCGTCTCGACCGAGGTCGACGCGCGCCTGTCGTTCGACAC
>JBBRUE010000387.1:0-6704 GCA_038248085.1 Myxococcales bacterium
CAGCATCACGTTGTTGCCCAGCTCGAAGCTGAAGTTGATGCGATCGACCTCCTGCCGCGCGGTGGCGTTGGGCGCCTCGGTGGGATCGACGCTCGTCACCTCGTGCCCCAGCGACGGGCCGTTCACCTTGACGAAGGTGAGCCCGAGCCGGCTGGCGATGTATTCCATGAGCGTCGTCTTGCCGTAGCCGGGGGGCGAGACGAGCAGCAGCAGGCCCATGCGATCGGTGCGCTTGTTCTCGCCGGCCACGCCGAGCTGCTTGGCGAGGTTGGCGCCGATCAACGGGAGGTAGACCTCGTCGATGAGGCGGTTGCGCACGAAGCTCGAGAGCACCCTGGGCTTGAGCTCCTCGAGGCGCAGCTGGTGGCGGGCCTCTTCGAGCAGCGCGCGCACCTTCGCGCGGTACTTCTGCCAGGCCGGGGTGCGCTCTTCGCGGAACCACGTCATGCGCTGCTCGAGCTCGTCGAGCCGCACGCTGAGGGTCTGCTGCACCACGCGGGGGTGCTGGCCGAGCAGCCCCTTCACCTCGAAGCCCAGCGGGGCCGACGACACGTCGCGCGAGAGCAGGTGCTCGTCGGCGGCGATCAACGCGGCGGCCTCGGGGACCACGGCCTGCCACACCGCGGCACGTGCTCCAGACTGCTTCGCGTGGGCCTCGAGCCACTCGTGCGCGAGGCGGAACCGGGAGGCGAGATCGCCATCGAGCGAGCGGAGATCGTCTTCGAAGACGAGCCGCTGGCCGGCGAGATCGAGCGCGGCGAGGAGATCGTCCCGCAACGCGACCGCGTCACCGGACACCACGAAGCGCAGCGGCTCCTGGGCGAGCTCTTCCGCCAGGTACCGGGAAATGATCGCCAGCTCCGGCGCGCTGACCTTCAATCGCGCGGTCTCGATGAAGAGCTGCAGCGCGGGCAACAGCTCGAGGGCGAGCGTCTCGAGCGCGGGCGTTCCGTAGCGCTGGCGCAGCCGGCCGAGGCTCCCGGCGCGGCGGTGAAAGGCCTTCTTCGACGTCTCGTCGTGCCACGACGCCCAGAACAGCGTCGCGACGGCGCGCGGCCAGGCGGGAAACCGGAGCAGATCGGCCCCGTCATAGACCGCCAGCAGGTGCTGGAGGATCAACGCCGCGTCGGCGTCGTGCACGCCGCGCTCGTAGCCGTCGTCGAGGCGCTGCTGTGCCCAGTCACGGGTGATGCCGCCCAGGCCGGGCCCCCGCACCGCCTCGCGAAGCGCCTGCAGCGACAGCCCCTTCTCCCCCTGCTCGGCCCCGCGGAGGATCGAGTGCGCGAGGAACTCACCGCGGTACACCTCCGGCGACTCCGAAGGCAGGTTTTGATCCCAGTACGCGCGCGCGGCGTCGATGTCGGGATCGCTGAGCCGCTGGAGATAGTCGGACCCCGAGAGCTGGAGGTAGAGCCCGTCCTCCCGGGGAATGACCGTCGCCTCGAGCGGCTGCGTGTTGACGTTGAAGCGGTACGGCCCCAGCTTGACCACCGCCGTGCCGCCCTCGAAGAGATCCTTCTTGTCGCGCAGCTGGCGCAGCGCGTCCTGCTTGGCCGTCTTGAGCCGTGACTCGAGCTCGTCGGCCTTCACCGAGTCCTTCAGCTCCAGCAACTGCGCGGTCAGCGCGCGCAGCTTCTGGATCATCGGGTCGGCGGCGAAGTAGGTGTTGAGCTCGTCGTCGGTGGTGAAGGTGCTCGCGCGGCGACCCACCGACTGGAGGATGCGAGCCGCGGCGTCGAAGAGGTTCTGGCCGCGGCGGTTGCGCTCGTCGACCAGCACCTGCTTGCGCTTGCCGAAGGCCTCCAGCAGCTCCTCGCGGCGGGTGGTCAGCTCGGTGGCGAACTCGTCGAAGTCGGAGAAGCGGCCCTCGAGTTCCTCCAGCTGCAGGGTCAACTTCGAGAGCTGCTCGTCGACCTTCTCCGGCGTGTCCGACAGCGAGAGCGCGGAGTCGATGCTCTGGGCGAAGAGCTTGAACTGGCTGCCGAACTCGGCGCGCTTCTCGGTGCCCAGCAGCTCCTTCTTCTTCGCCTGCACCGTGGCGCGAACGCGGTTCAGCCTGGCGAAGACCTCCGAGATGTCTTCGAGGATCTTCGCCTTCTGCGTCGGGTCGCCGGCGTCGAGGCCGCCCACCACCTCGCCCAGCAACGCCAGGCCGGTGCTCAGCCGCTCGACCTCGATCACCAGCGGCGCGAGCTCGGTGGTCTTGCTCACCTTCTCGGCCTGCGACGACACCGCCACCACGCCCGCGTGGAGCGGCCCGAAGGCCTTCGGGGTGAGCAGGAACTCGACGCAGCGCTTCGAGACGTCGTCGAAGGCGATCTTCACCTCCGCCTCCATCGCCTCGATCTTCGGCAGCTCGATGTAGCGGACCTCCTTGACGGTGATCAGCTTGCCCAACTGCGTGCGCAACCCGCCGAGCGTGTCCATGAACGCGTCGGTGGTGGCGAACTCGTCAGAGAGGATCTTCCCCAGCAGCTCCTGCTGCACGGTGGCGGCCTGCGCGAGGGCCTCCGCCGCCCGGCGCTGCATCGAGAGCACCTTCTCGAACTCGTCGACGATCAGCTCGGCGTTCTTCTTGAGCTCCTGGACGATCGCCAGCAGGGCGATCTCCGCGTGGCCCAGCCAGTGGAACTGGTCGGTCACCCGGGTGCACGAGGTGATCAGCGCCTCGTAGCTGCGGCGGGTGACCTGCGGCTGATCGGCGAGCCGCTGCAGGGTCAGCACCTCGGAGATCCCGCGCACCAGCTCGGCGTTGCCCAGCTTGCCCAACGCGCTCTGGGGCGAGGGCGCCGAGGCCGCGAACTCCGCCGACACGAAGGGGGTCTGCCAGATCTGCACCGGGTGCACGCGCGTCGGTTCATCCGAGTTCGACCGGAACACCACCATCTGCCCATCGGGGAAGATCGAGTACCCGTGGCAGGCGATCGGCGCGGCGATCTCCTTGCGCACCAGGTTGTACGGAAAGAGCACGTACTTCCCCAGCTCGCGCTCGAAGAAGACGTACAGCACGTCTTCCCCGTTGGGGCTCTGCACCTTGCGGTGGAAGACGAGGCCGCCGACGTCCTGCTCGAAGACCTTGGCCTCCCCGGTCTGCAGCACGAAGCCGCCGGGGAAGATGATGCCCTGCTCTTCGGGCAGCGAAATGCACGACTGCCCGATCGCGTCGGCGCGGGTGACCTGGCGGGTGCGGGTGTTGAAGACGAGGTAGCGGTACCTGGCCTCGCGAAAGGGCAGCACCTTCATGACGATCAACGCGCCGATGCGCACGTAGTGGAACTCGGCGTCATCGAGCGACTGGATCGCCTCGTCCACCGGCTCGGAGTAGATGCCCTGCCCCGACGCGGTGTTGTTCTCCACCTTGACGGTGAGATCGCCGCCCACCGTCTCGATGAACACCTCGTCGAGGATGTTCACGTGCGGGTGGCGGCCCGAGACGAAGTTCTCCCGCGTGGCGCGCTCGTAGGTGAAGTCGTGCGAGGGCGTGGTGGTGACGTCGGCGTCACCGCGGTTGTCGAGGTAGGTCAGCCGCCCCGAGGTGTCGACCCCGAAGCGGAGCACCTTCACGTCGCGCAGCGTGTGACCGGTCTTGAGCGTGGCCAGCAGCCGCGCGTCGGTCTTCTCGAGGTGGTTGAGCCGGGCGTCCTTGTAGAAGCGGAAGAGCTCTTCGAAGTCCTTCACGAAGCGGCGGTCTTCGAGGAACCCACCGCCCTCGCTCTTCGGCAGCTCCCCGAAGTCGAAGGTGCCGTCGGCCCCGCGCGCGAACTTGTGGAGCGAGAACACGTCGCCCACCGAGCGCTCCTGCTTGAGCCCCATGAAGACGTTGAACCCCAGCAGGAGGTTCGGCCCCACGGGCACGATGTCGCGCGGCACGCAGTTGTGCTCCGTGCGCACGCGCTCGGTGCCCAGCACGGTGAGATCCTGCCCACCGAACTCGGAGCGCCGGCGCGTGTTGAGCGCCGTCGTCTTCTCGCCGAGCGCCTTCGAGGTCGCCAGCAGCCGGCCCCGAATGATCTCGTAGCTGCCGCCGGCGAGCGACGGGTTGCCTTTGTCTTCGGCCATGAGGGCTTACGTCTTCTCGGGCTTGGCGAGCTTGGTCATCAGGGCCGCCGCGGCGAGGTTCTGCGCGTCGGCCGTCACGCCCGGCCGCGAGAGGATGTCCTTGAGGTCCTGCGGGAGCTCGCGCTCGCCGGTGAGGTAGGGCTTGAGCAGCGTCTTCATGGTGTCGGTGCTCGTCGCGGTGGCCTCGACGGCGTGCGAGAGCGAGACCGCCTTGACGAACTGGTCGAAGAACTGACCGTCGCCGCCCACGATGTTGATCTTCGCGTTGGCGAAGGCGGTGGAGAGCACCTGGGCCTGGCTGGCCGCGATGTCCTTGCGCACGTGCAAGGTCTCGAGCTCGACCTGCTTCTCCTTCTCGAGGCGCAGGCGGAACTCTTCGTGGTCCTTGGTCGCGCCCTGCAGCTGGGCCATCGCCTTGGCCTTCTCGAAGAGGCCCTTCGCCTCGGCGAGCAGCTTCTCCTGCACCCCGACCGACTCGGCGAGGGCCATGGCGCGCACCGCCTCGGCCTTCGCGGCGCCGTTCGACTGGTACGCGACGGCCTCCGCCTCGAGCACCTTCGCGTGGGCGAGCCCCTTCTGCTGATCGCCTTCTGCCTCGGCCAGCAGCTTCTGGCGGAGCACGTTGGCGGTCGCCATGCCCTGCTTCTCGGTGGCCACGGCGTCGGCTTCACGCACGCGCGCCTGGGCCAGGCCCTGCTTTTCCTGCGCGAGCGCCTGCGCTTCGAGCACCCGCGCCTGGGCGAGGCCCTCGGCGGCCGACTCGGCCTGGTGGCCTTCGGCGAGGCGGATCATCGAGCGCGCCTCCTTGTCGGCAGACTCGAGCTGCGCGTCGGCGGTGATCAACCGCTGGCGAGCCTCGTGCTTCGACACCTCCTCGGCGGCCTCCGCGGCCTTCACCCGCTCGACGACCAGCTCGCTGGCGCGCGACTCGGCGTCGATGATCGCCGCTTCCTTCTTGCGCGTGGCCTCCGCGACCAGGCGCACCTGCTTGATGCTCTCTTCCTCGACGGCGACCTTCTTGTCGACCGCGATGCGGGTGCTGATCACGTCGGCGATGGCCTTGCGCTCGATCTCCAGCGCCTTCTCCTTGCCGATGCGCTGCAGCTCGACCTCGCGCTCACGGGAGATGGCCTCGAGGGCCCGGTCCTTCGCCACGCGCTCGGTCTCGATGCCCACCACGCGCTCGCGGTTCTTCTCGGCGACGGCGACCTGGCGGGTCTTGTTCTGCTCGTTGATCTGCAGCTCCTCTTCGGCGCGCACGCGGGCGAGCTCGGCCTTGAGGTGCTCTTCCTGCTGCACGCGCTGGGTCTCGGCCTGCTCGCGCGCCTGGATGGTCTCGATCTCGCGCTTCTGCTTGGCCTGGGCCTCGGCGCGCTGGCGCTCGAGCGCGAACACCGCCTCGTCGGCCTCGACGTTCTGCTTGGTGATCTTCTTGCGCTCGTCCTGGCGGAAGTCGTTGGTGAGCACGTTCTGGATCGTCGTCAGCTCGGTGATCTTCCGGATGCCCTGCGCGTCGAGGATGTTCTGCGGGTCGAGCATCTCGACCGGCGTCTGCTCGAGGAAGTCGATGGCCGCGTCTTCGAGCATGTACCCGTTGAGGTCCTTGCCGACGACCGAGACGATCTGGTCCTTGAAGACGTCGCGCTCCTTGTAGAGGTCCTCGAAGTTGAGCCGCTTGCCGACCGTCTTCAGGCCTTCCGAGAACTTGGCCTCGAAGAGGTCCTGCAGGGTGGTGAGGTCGGACGCGCGCACGCAGCCGACGGCGCCGGCCACCTTGAGCACGTCTTCCACGGTCTTGTTCACCCGTACGAAGAAGCTGACCTTGATGTCCGCGCGGATGTTGTCGGCGCAGATCAGGCCCTGCTTGCCACGGCGATCGATCTCGATCGTCTTCAGCGAGATGTCCATCACCTCAGCGCGGTGGATGATGGGGATCACCACGGCGCCGGTGAAGGACACCTTGGGCTCGGTCTTCATGGTGTTGACGATCAACACCTGCCCCTGGGCGACCTGCTTGTAGAACCGCGCGAGCAGCATCGCGAAGCCCACCAGGAACAAAATCCCGATCCCGATGGCGGAGAGAATGGCAGTGAGTGTGGGTGACATCGTGGTGTTTCCCCCTTGCGTGAAGTGAGTGGTGCAGCGGTCAGACGTTCAGCGTCGCCGCACCCGACCAGAGATGATCTGCGCCGCCCGGGTCGGGTCGTTCAGCGCTTCGATTTCTTGAGGCAGGAGCCAGTCGACCGGCTCGATCTCGTAGACGTCCTTCGTGGCATCGAAGTCGATGAGCAACGCGCGGTCGCCCTTCTTGAGGGTGTTCGCCTTCGGGCAGACGACGTGCACGTTGAGCCCCGCCGCGCCGTCGGCCACCAGCGCCGTCCCGAACCCGGCGTCGACCTTCCCGGAGGTGATGGTGCAGAGCTGCCCGAGCGCGTCGCGGCGGCGCGCGGGGTTGCTCTGGTTGAGCGCCTTGCCCAACGGGCGAAGCAGCACCGCAGCCCCGAGCAGCCCCACCACCAACGATGCCGCCAGCAGCCCGACCTGGAGCAGCAGGTGGACGGGCGCGATCCACAACATGCCCAGCACGCACGCGGTCCACCCGACCAGGAGCGTGGTGCTCACGGTGATCATCACCGGCACGCGCG
>JBBRUE010000388.1:0-6701 GCA_038248085.1 Myxococcales bacterium
CGCCCGCGGTGCCGAGGATCTTCGCGAGGTCGGCCTCGGTGCCGCGGGCGATGATCTCGCCCTGCTGGATGACGAGGTAGCGATCACAGATCTGGCTGATCTCCCCCAGGATGTGGCTCGACACGAGCACGGTGTGCTCACCCTTCAGCTTCTGGATGAGCTCGCGCATCTCGACGATCTGCACGGGGTCGAGGCCGCTGGTGGGCTCGTCGAGGATGAGGAGCTTGGGGTTGTGCACCAGCGCCTGGGCCACGCCGACGCGCTGCCGGTAGCCATGCGAGAGGCTGCCGATGACGTCGTCCTTGCGGTCGGTGAGCGAGGTCTTGTGCATCGCATCGTCGACGTGGGCGGCGAGCACGCTCTTGCCGACGCCGCGGAGCTGGGCGACGAACTCGAGGTACCCGGTGACCGTCATCTCGTCGTACAGCGGCGGGGTGTCGGGGAGGAACCCGATGCGCTTGCGGATCTCGTGGGGATCGCGGGCGACGTCGAACCCGTCGATCAACACCCGACCGGAGGTGGGCAGCAACACGCAGCCCAGCACCTTGAGGGTGGTCGACTTGCCCGCGCCGTTGAGGCCCAGGAAGCCGATGACTTCGCCCTTGTCGATCGTGAAGGAGAGGTCGCGGATGGCTGCGCGCTCTCCGTAGTACTTGGTGAGGCCTTCGACCTGGATCATCGAGGCGCCGCTCTAGTCACTGACGATCTCAAGTCAAGGAGCCTTGTGCCCCCGCCGGGCCCACCGTTCCCACGGGAAGAGCGCGACGACGAGGACCACGAGCGCCATCAGGCCCACCAGAACCCCGAAAGCGAAGCTCACGTCCGAGAACACGCTGCCCAGCGGCACGGCCGGGTCGGGCACCACCGTGCCCTGCGTCGCGGTGGTGACCCCGTTCCGCGCCGAGGCCTCGGTCTTCTCGAGGAAGGAGAGGCCTTGCCGGGCGCTGATGAGCGCGAAGGCCCATCGCCCGAGGAAGAGCCCGAAGAGCACGCCCGCGATGCGGGCTCCGATCGTCGACAACTGGCTGGCCTGGCGTCGCATCGGACCACAGTGGCCCCATGTCCCGTCTAAGTCACGGCACGACTGGGGGCGGCCGCATCGGCGACGCGACGGTCGCTGCGAGGGCCACCACCAACACCACCGCGGTCCAGCCGGCCGCCTCGGGCCCGAAGGCCCCACCCGACCAGAACGCCGAGTCGCGCAGGGTGCCCGCTTCGAAGAGCGACGTGCCGGGTGCGTTGCCGCTCACCGGCTGACCGAACACGAAGCCCTCGAAGAAGTTCCACGCGATGTGGAGGCCCATCGGCATCCACACCGAGCCGCTGCGCACCATCACCGCGCCGAACCACAGCCCGACCAGGGTGATCAGCAGCGCGGCCATCAGCGACGCGTGGGGGTTCATCAGGTGGAGCGCGCCGAAGAGCACGCTCGAGAGCACGACGGCCGCAGTGTCGCCGAGGCCGCGGCGGAGCGCCTGGAACCCGAGCCCGCGCAGCAGCAACTCTTCCCCGAAGCCAGCGGGTGCGAGCGTCATGAACTGAATGAGCCCGGCGACGGCGAACGGCCGAGCGGTGAGCGTCAACGACGTCGCGCCGACCAGCGCCGGCACCCCGCACGCGACGGACAGTGCCGCCGCTCCGAAGACGAGGCCGAGCCCGAATTGTCTCGACGGCGTGGGGTGGCCGAGGCCGGTCGGCTCGCGGAAGAAGAACCACGCCACTGCGGTCGCAGCGATGCCAGCGATGAGCGAGGGCAGGGTCGAGAAGACGACCCGCGGTGAGTCGAGCGAGGGGATGCCCCCGAGCCCCGCGATGACCACCCCCATCGTCAGGCCGACCTGCACCAGCACCGCGACCACCAGGAACGTCGCGATCACCCAGCCCGGCCGCGCCCGCTTCACACCCCGGCCCAGGAGCCCAGCGAGAGCCCCCGCACCGTCAACGCCGCGCGCGCCGCGGCAGCGACGAAGGTCGACAGCTCGAGTTCGCGCTGCACGCCGTAGCCGCTGCTCACGTGCGAGGGCCGGTAACCGGGGTGGCACATCAACTCGACCACGCCGTCCCGGGGGGCGAGGTCGAGCTGCTCGCTCCAGCGCTCCGGGGTCCAGTACGCGTCAGCTGCGGCATCGCCGAGGAAGGCGTCGTTCGTCCGCACGCCGTACGCGCGGATCTGCGTGCGCATCGCCGGGGTGATGCTGCGCACGGCCAGCGCGCGTTCCTTCGCGACGCGGCACAGCCCCTCGAGCACCGCGGGCTGCAGGTGCGCGTGCTTGTGTACGTCGACGTGCGTGGCGTCGCGGGCGATCAACGCCTTGAAGCGATCCAGCTGGGCCCGCGTTTCCTGCGCGACGAACTCCGCCCCGAGCAGCACCTTCTCGTCGAGCTCGCGCCCGGGTTCGCTGACTGCTGCGAAGCGCACGAGGTTCAAGTGCAACCCGATCGCCAGGCCGTCGGCCTGCTTCGCCGCGTCTTCGCTGTGGGGCGAGTTGACGATCATCGTGGTCGATGAGACCACGCCCAGGCGCATCGACTCCGCGATGCCGCGGGTGACGGCCGGGTCGTAGCCGAAGTCGTCAGCGTTCAAGATGAGACGCAGCGTCATGGAGGCGCGGACGCGGCGCACTTCGAGAGGAGGGCGTCGGCCTCTTTCGGGAAGCGCTCTTTGATCTTCTTCTTCGCGGCTTCCAGCTCGGTCGTCTGCTGCATCTGCTCCATCTCGCAGAGGGCGGTGAGGGGCCGCGAGTCGGAGCCGGCGAGCGCATCGGCCGCGAGGTACTCGGCGCGCGCCGCGGCGACCTCGTTCTTCTGAAAGAGCACGGTGGCCAGGTAGTAGTGCCCCACGAGGAGCTCGGGCGACGACTTCACGACGCCGCGCAGCAGCTTGAGGGCCTCGTCCTTCTGGTCCTTGCGGATCTTCACGAACCCGAGCTCGGCCGTCGTCGCGGGGTCGGGCCGCTTCTTGTTCGCCTTCGTCAGCGCGGCCTCGGCCTCGTCGAGTCGCCCACCCTGCGAGAGCCAGTAGCCCTGCCGCGAGAGGTACTGCGGGTTGGTGGGCGCCTTGGCGACGGCCTTCGACCACGCCTCGAGGGCGGCCCCGGAGTCGGCCTGCAGTTCCCTCAGCTCGGCCATCACCGCGTCGGGGCGCGCGTCATTCGGCGCCAGCGCCCCCGCTTCGTGCACTGCGTTCTCCGCGCGCTTGCCCTTGCGCGTCTGCACCGCGGCCTTCGCTTCGATGAGCCGCGCGTCGAGGCTCTTCGGGTTCTTGAGCAGCCAGCCGTCGACGAGGGTGAGCGCGGCGTCCCATTCCTTCGCATCGAGCAGCAGCGCCCCGGCGCGCGCGAGCTGGGTGTCGTTGGCGTCGGGCAGGGTCGCCAGCTTCACCAGGCCGCTCACCCGATCGCTGCCCTGTGCCTGCTCGGCCTGCGCGAGCTGCTCGACGGCGGAGACCTGCGGCTTGCGGAGCGCGACGAAGGCCCCGGCGCCCACGGCGAGCAGCGCCACTACGCCGAGAATCAGAGGCACCCTGGAGCGGCCCCGTTGCACGGGCGGGACGGACGCGGACGCGGGTGCTGCGCGCTGCGCGGCCGGGAGGGCGGGTTCCGGGGCGGGCTGGTGCGCGCGAACGGGTGTGGGCAGCGTCGACTCGAGCCCATGGCCGGGCGTCATCGAGGTGCCGGGAACGGAGGGGTCGGCCTCGCGCGCTTTGCGCAGCGTGTTGCGCCGCTCGTCGGTCTTCTCGGGAAAGAGGCTGATGACGTACGCCGAGACGTCTTCCGGGCTGGCGAGCACCGTGTCCCCGCCGACGCGCTCCATGGCGTCGACGAACTCCGCGAGGCTCTGGAACCGGTTGCGCGGTTCCTTGGCGATGGCGCGCAGGCAGATCGCCTCGAGGGCCCTGGGCAAGGCCGGGTCGTAGCTCGAGGGCAGCGCGGGATCTTCGCGGGCGATGCGGATCACCACTTCGTCGACGCTGTTGCCGGTGAACGGGCGCCGCCCGCAGAGCTGCTCGTAGAGCATCACCCCGGCCGCGAAGATGTCGGCGCGGTGATCGACCGGCTTGGCGGTGATCATCTCGGGCGACATGTAGAAGAACTTGCCCTTGAGCGTGCCCGGCTCGGTCCCCGAACCCCAGGCCGTGGTGCGCGCGATGCCGAAGTCGATGACCTTGATCTCTCCGTTGACCCCGACGTGGATGTTGTCGGGCGTGAAGTCGCGGTGCACCAGCGCGAGCGGCTTGCCGTTCTCGTCGACCGCCCGGTGCGCCGCGTCGAGGCCCCGGCAGGCGTCGGCGAGCACCCGCAGCGCCACGCCCGCGGGCATGCGCCGGCCGTTCTCCGCGGCGCGCTGGCGCAGCTCGGCCCAGGTGCGGCCCTCGAGCAGCTCCATCGCGATGTACGGCTCGCCGTCGACCTGCCCGAGCTCGAAGATCGTCACCACGTTCGGGTGGTGGATCTGCGCGGTGATGCGCGCCTCGTTGAGGAACATGCGGACGATCGCCGAGTCCTTCACCAGGTGCGGCAGCAGCCGCTTGACCGCCACCATCGGCCCGAACACGCCCTCAGCAGAGATGTGACGGCCGACGTAGACCTCGGCCATGCCGCCCGTCGCGATGCGCGACGTCAGCCGGTACTGCCCGATCCACATGGGCTGGCCGAGGGTCTCCACGGAGGCGGGACTCTAGGTCACGCCACCCGGGAATCACTTGAAAAGGCCGAGCTGCGCAGATTCTTCGCGGTGTCTCGAGTCCACCTGGGCCTGGAAGAGTGCCTTCACCGTCTCGAGGGTGTCGGCGTCCTTCGCGGCCTTGTCGTCGCGGATGCGCGCGATGCGGGGGAAGCGGAGCGCGTAGCCGCCGCCGTGCCGGGTCGAGCGCTGCAGTCCGTCGAAGGCGACCTCGATGACCAGCTCGGGCTTCACCACGTGAAAGGGGCCCGCGCGCTCGAGGGTGAGCGCCTCGAGGCGGGCGCTCATCAGGGCGATCTCCGCGTCGGTGAGGCCGGAGTACGCGCGGCCGATCTCCACCAGGTCTCCGTCGCCCCACACCGCGAAGGTGTAGTCGGACAGCACGCCCGCGCGCTTGCCGTGACCGCGCTCGGCCCGGGTGATCACCACGTCGAGGGTGGCGAAGGCGCGCTTCACCTTGCGCCACGCGCTCCCGCGACGCCCGGCTTCGTAGAGCGCGTCGATGCGCTTGAGGATCAGCCCTTCGTTGCCCCGCACGCGGGAGGCGGTGAAGGCGTCGTCGAGCTGGGCCTCGAGGTCGACCCCGGGCTTGAGCGCCGACACCGGGTTGACCCGCACCGGGAGCGCCTCGAGGCGTTGGCGGCGCTCGGTCCACGGCCGCTCGAGGAGCACCTCGCCGTCGTAGAGACAGTCGTACGCCACGAAGACCACCGGCGTCTTCGCCAGCATGGCGCGACCCGGGGCCTCGCGGTTGAGCCGCGCCTGGAGCGCCTGGAAGGGGCGGGCGTTCCCGTCGGCGCGCACCGCGATGATCTCCCCGTCGAGCACCACGGCGCGCGGCATGCGGGCCAGCGCGGTGGCGACCTCCGGGAACTGGTGGGTCACGTCGTCGTGGCCCCGGGCGAAGAGACGCACCTGGCCGCCCCACACGTGCGCCTGGGTCCGCACGCCGTCGAGTTTGTCTTCGTAGATGGTGAGCGCGCGGTCGATGGGCTCCTTCACCGACTCCATCGGCGTGGCGAGCATGAAGGCCACCGCGCAGCCGGGCACGACCTCGGCGTGGCCGAGGCGGCGGTCGAAGGCGAGCAGCGCCAGCGCCCCGGGATCGGCGGTGAGCGCCGAAGCCTTGCGGAGATCGTCGAGAGTCGCCCCGAAGGCCTCGGCCAACGCTTCCTCGAAGAGGCCGAGCTGCACGCCGATGCGGAGCTCCGCGAGGATCGCCTTCACCAGGTAGCGGGCCTCCCACGGCGCGGCGCGGGTCAGCAGGTCGGTGAGGAGCTGCTGCTTCTGTGCGCGGTCGGGCGCCGCCGCGATGCGATCGACCAGCCTCGGCACCTCGAGCAGTGGCAGGCGCTGAGGCCCCGCCGTCATCAACACCTCGAGCGCGTCGCCGAAGTCTCCCAGCTCCCGGCTCTTGAGGGCGACCACCCCGACGGGGTGACCGGTGGCGGTGGCCGCGGCCGCGCTCAGCAGCGCCCAGCCCACCCCGAGATTCCGGGTGTCACCTGTCGGCAGCACCTGCCCGAGGATCAGCCGCGCGGCGACCGGCAATTCTTCGCGAGACAGGGTGCGCAGCAGGGTCGCGAGGTGGGCGATCTTCACCTTCCGCGAGCGCGTGGCTTTCACGGCGTCGAGAGCGTGGACGAGCCGCTGCATGGTCGAGGATCTACACCGGTCGCGGTGAGCGTCACGCGCCGCGAAAGCAGATTCCAGCTGAAGCAGCGGAGGGGTGCAATCGAAGGTGCTCGCGCAGCCAGACCCCGCCGGAGCGCTCGCGAACTTCTACGAGACGCGCCCGCCAGACGACACCCACTTCTTCTTCGCGGGCTCGGGGTTCAAGACGCTCGCCAGCGACGACGCGAAGACGAAGTACTACGCAGAGGTGCCCGCCGAGTGCGGCTACTTCCGCGCGTGCGTCGGGGCGCGCTGCCGAGTCGGGCGTCGAGCCTCAGCGGCGCTCGAGGAGTGCCAGCTCGTCGACGCGGTAGGGGCGGGAACCAGCCACCACGCGGGGCGTC
>JBBRUE010000389.1:0-6683 GCA_038248085.1 Myxococcales bacterium
ACTGGGCGTCACTGGCCACCTCCATCACGCCGTCGCCGGGCCCGAACGCCAGCGCGACCTCGCCCGGCCGGCCCCACGACACCCGGGTGAAGCGGCCATGCGGCAAGGTCACCACCGGGACCGCGCGGCGCGCCGTCTCGAAGCCCTTGCCCCTGGGCACCACCGCCTCGCCCGCGGCGACGTTGCGGGGGAGCGCGCCCTCGAGCGACGTCTCGCCCTCGCCGCCCAGCACCTCGACCCGCGGTCCGTCCTTCGTCGCCGTCACCAGCGCGGTGAGCGTGGTCTTCGCCCGCAACGTCACCGGCTTCTTGCCGTCGAGCAGCACGCTCTCGCCCGCCTGGAGAAAGATGCGCAGACCACCCGCGGCCAGCAGCACCTTGAGCTTCGGGTCGCCGGCCCGGGGCTCGAGGGTGCCCTTCGAGGCCCCGTCGAACTGCAGCACCGCGCCACCGAGCTCCGCGCGCAGCTGGCCCGCGCGCTCGACCGAGAAGGTGCCCGCCTCGTCGAGCTCGCGGCCCTCGCTGGGCAGCTTCTGACTGGGCCCCGACTTCGGCTTGAGGGTCACCGCGCCTCGCGGGGTGAGCTTCACCTTCGGCTTGCCCACCTCGGCCACCGGCTTCGGGGCCGGCTCGTCCATGGTGAAGACGCCCTCGCCCAGCACGTAGCGCTGCCCCTGCTTCACCTGGTTGACGCCGCCGTCGACCGCGTCGACGAACTCGAAGGAGCCTACGCCCACCTCGAAGCTCGCCCCGCCGTCGCGCTGCTGCAACCTGACCCGGCTCCCGGCCCCGGCCCGCGCCGCGCCCGCGTTGGTATTGAAGGCCCCGCCGTCGGCCTCCTCGAAGAACAGCTCGCCGGTCATCAGCGTCAGCTCGGCCAACGAAGCCCCCACGCGGAACGTCGAGTCGCCGAGCAGCTCGACCTCGCGCCCGCCCGAGGTGAGCAGCGCGTGGCCGTCTTCGAAGGTCGCCAGCAGGTCGCCCTCGAAGAGCGCTCCGGGCTGTGCGGTCGCGGCCGCGCCCTCGCGCGTCAACATCACCCGGCCCGAGAGCCCCGAGAGCCGGGCCACCATCGGCTTGACGGGCCTGGGCGCGATGACGGGCGGAGGCGGGGGAGCGCCCTCACTGCACGAGACCGCGCCGCCGAGGACGACCAGACACAGGAGCACGCGCGTCACTTCGTCACCTTCTGGAGTTCGGTGTGGAAGATCGCCTGGTCACCGTCGGCGAGGACGACCTTCTTGGTCTGGGGCACGTAGCCCGGCGCGGTGATGACGAAGAAGTACTGGCCGCCCGGCACGGTGATGACGAAGCGGCCCTCAGGGGTGACGGGCACCTTCGTGGTCAGCCCCTTGATGACCACCGTGGCCTTGAGCGGCTCACCGGTCCGCGAGCGGACGAGCCCACGCACCGTGGCGGGGCTGCCCTTGCCGAGGGCCTCGAGGTTGACGTCGAGGGTGGCTGCGCCTTCGGGCGGCACCTGGGCGACCTCTTCGCTGGTGTTGAAGCCCTGGGCCTCGACGCGCACCTTGACCGGCCCCGGGCCGATGGCCGCGAAGTGGAACGCGCCGTCGGAGCCGGTGCGCACCGGCTCCGCTTCGCCGGCGGTCACCAGCGCGTCGGGCACGGGCTTCGCGGTGGCCGCCGCCTGCACCACGCCCGAGAGTCGGCCGGGTCCGGTGAGCGCCTCGAGGCGAATCACCACCACCGTCTCGAGCCCCTCGGGCAGCTGGGTGGTCGCCGTCGCCGTACGGTAGCCGGCCAGCGCCGCGCTCGCGGTGTGGGCCCCGGGCTCCGGCGAGAGCACCCGCTCGGCCTTCGCGTCGGTCGTCACCGCGGTCGCGCCGTCGAGGGCCACCGAGGCGCCCACGGCCGGCGCGCCGTCCGGCAGCTGCACCTGCACGCGCAGGGTGGTGCTGCCACCGCCTTCCCGGTCGACGCCGCGGGCGGGAGGCGGAGGGAGCCACGACAGCTTGAGGCCGATCGCCACCCGGTGCGCCGCGCCGCTGTACGGGCCGGAGCTCAGCTCGAGCTGGAAGCCGTAGTCGACGCCCAGCGCGAGCGCGAGCGTGTCCTGCGAGAGCACCCGCCAACCGGCGAAGAGCTGCGGCTCGAGGGAGCTGACGCCGTACCCCCCGAGACCCAGGAGGCCGGTCACGGCGAGGCTGCCCTCGAAGCGCCCGAGGAAAAGCGCAGCGCCGAGCCGCAGCGCCGGGCCGTGCGAGCCGAGACTGGCCGCGACCGGCGCGTCGACCGTCGGCGACGCCACGCGGGGGTATCGGAGCACCGGGGCCAACGAGAGCCCGTAGCCCAGCGCGCCGCTGAGCACGAAGCCGAGGTCGTTCACGTAGCGCACCGTGACGCCCAGGCGGCTGTCGAAGCGCGCGTTCCAGCGCAGCACGGCCGGCGTCAACGGATCCGTCGGCAGCGAGTCCTTCGCGGGCTGGAGGGTGCTCTTGAAGACGTCGGTCGTGCCGTCGAACTCGACGCCGAGCCAGCGCAGGGGGAAGTAGTCGGCGCGCAGCCGGACCACCGTGGGCGAGATGCCGCCGAGCTCCGTGGTGACGCGCTGGTCGAGCTCGTCGCTGATCGCGAACTTCGAATTCCGGGCCGCGAAGCCGCCCGAGAGCGAGACGCTGCCAGTCGGGGGCCGAAAAGGTGCGTCTTCGGCGCGCACGACGCCGCTGAACAAGGCCGCGAAAATGACAACGAGAGCGCGAGCCGGGGGGGGAAGCCGGAGCATGAACGTGCGGTGAAGGTACCACGGGGGCCGCGAACGCCTGCCTTTCTGGCGCGGGTGGTGACAGCTCCCGGAGTGCGGGGCAGAGTTCGCCGCTCCGATGACCAATGCGCTGCTGCTGATGCGGGGCGGTGCGCGGCGTCTTCATCACCGACGAGCAGCAGGTCGCCGTGGCGTCGAGCCTCATCCTCGAACGGCTCGGCGGCGCGTGGGCCGCGCGTTCGCACCACCCGCAGCACGACTGGACCGCGGTCACCGTCGCGGATGGGGTGCTGTGGCTCGTCTCGGAGCAGGGCGAGGTCTTCCGGCTTCCCCCTGGAGCGACAGACCTCATCGACGCCGGCCAGCTCCCCCCCACCGATCCCCTACCTGACCCACGCAGGCGCTGCGCTGACGCTCTTCGATGGTGGCGTGCTGGTGGGCTCCGGAGGCGTGCTCGCCCAGGTCACCGGCGGTGGCCTGACGCGGCTGCTTCTTCGCGGAGCGGTCGGCCAGCCAGCGGGTGGTCATCAGGAAGGTCTCCCCAGCCGAAGGCCTCGCGGGCACGCCGCGCCGTTGCTCAGCGCTCGACGCTGGAGAACGCGAACGCCTTGCCTCCAGCGACCGCGGACGGCGCCGGCGAGGGAGGGGCCGCCAGAGGAACCCGATTCGGTCGGCTCGCTACCGGTCGCGCCGACAGGCCCGCCTTCACCCGCGGACGGCGCATCTGCACGACGGTCTGGGGCCGGGCCCTGACCCTGGCCGGTTCAACCCCGGCGCCATTCACCATCGTGGCCAGGCGGAACACGAAGTCGTGCAGGCCCGCGGCCTGCGCCGAGAGCGCCTCACTCGCCTCCGCCGAGCTGCTGGCGCTGGACGCGGTGGACTGGGTCACCCGGTCGAGCGCGCTGACCGCGGTAGAGATGTGCTGCACGCCGGTGGCTTGTTGTTCGCTCGCCTTCGTCACGCCGCCCACCAACTGCGTCACCTTCTCCACCCCGCCGACGATCTCCCGCAGCATCGTTCCGACTTCGGTGGTGACGGTCACGCCGCCCACGGCGTTGCGCTGCGCTTCCTCGAGCAGGCTGGAGGTCGTCTTGGCGGCCTCGGTGCACCGGATCGCGAGCCCGCGCACTTCTTCGGCCACGACGGCGAACCCCTTGCCGGCCTCGCCCGCGCGCGCCGCCTCGACCGCGGCGTTGAGCGCCAGCAGGTTGGTCTGAAACGCGATGTCGTCGATGGTCTTGACGATCTTCGCGGTCTCGCTCGCCGACGACTGGATCTTCCCGATGGCCAGGGTGAGGCGCTCGATGCCTTCGGTCCCCCGGCGGGCCGCGTTCGAGGTCACGGCGGCCGAGCCGTTGGCCGCGCGAGCGGCTTCCACGTTCTGTCGGGTCATCGAGGCGATCTGTTCCAGCGACGCGGAGATCTCCTGGAGGTTCGCCGCCTGACTGCTCGCCCCCTGCGCCATCTGGTGGCTCGACCCTTCCACCTGGCCAGAGGCCGCGGCCACCTGCTCGGCGCTGGCGGTGAGGTCCACGATGATGCCGTTGAGTGGGCCTGCCACCCGGCGGGAGACCACCATCGCGATGGACCAGCCCAGCACCGCCGCGAGCAACAGGCCGAGCAGCATCAGCCGGGCCGACCAGGTCATGGTGCTCGCCGCGTTCTCGGCGCCGGCTTTGACGTCGGCCAGTCCCAGTCGCGCCGCCACCCGCGCCTGCTCGAGGATATCCGCACCCACGCCGCCGAGCTGGTGCCCGACCTGCCGCTGCTCCACCCAGGCCGCGAGGAAGGATTCCAAAGCCTTCTTCGAATCGGCTGCGGCCGCGCGGCACTGCTCGATGCGCGCGAGGTCACCCTGGAACGAGGAGATGGCCTTGAGGTCGTCGAGCCGCTGGTTGACCTGGTCGAAGGACTTCAGGCGCTCGCGCAGCAGCTCCGGGTCGCGGAGGAGCTGGGCTTTGGAAGCGCCGAGGGTGATGGCGTCCCCGAGGTCGAGAACCTTCTCGGTCAGCGTGATGCGATCGAGTCGCTGCAGCAGCGCGTCGCCCTCGAGACTGGCGATGATCTCGCCCTTGAGCGCGTCCTGCTGGCTCTGCTGGAAAGTTCGGGCGGCCTCGAGGTACTTCTTCGTCGCCGTCTCGGCCGCGGTGCGCTCCTGCGCCATGACCGCGGTGAGCCGGGCGGTCTGGCCCACGAGGAGCTCGAACTGTTCGGTGGCGGCGAACACCCGCGTGGCGGACTGGCCCATCGCGCCGAGCCGGGGGTCCTTCGCGGCGATCGCCGTGGCGTCCTGGGCAGCCTGCCGGACCTTGGCCAGGCTGCGCCGGAGCGCCTCGAGCTGAGCCTGGTCCTCGGTCGCGACGTAGCCGCGCAGCGCCAGCATCACCTCGAGCGCCTCGCGCTCCATCGTGTTGGCCAGGGCAATCTCGGGCACGTTCTTCTCGGCGAGGTCCGTCGCCACCACCGCGACCGATTCCATGCGCCAGAAGGCGAAGCCGCCCACGCTCAGGGCGACCGAGATGGTGAGGGCGAAGCCCACTGACAACTTCGCTCCGAGTCCGAGACGTTCCCACATAGAGAGCCCCCTTTGGGGAACGGCTACTTCAGAGGGAAGCCCACGTAATAGACGCCCACCGTCGCACCGCTCGCGTCGCGAATCGGCTCGTACCCGGTGTCGTAGGGGTGGCCGAGGATCTCCACCACGCCGTAGAACGACTCGCCCTTGCTGATCGCCGCGTAGGCCTTGCCCGCGGGGTCCAGCGGCGTGCCCACCGCGCGGCTGCCGTCATCCTTGATGACGTTGGTGGTCACGCGGACGAAATCGTTGCCCTTCTTGACGAAGAGCGTCGCGGTGCAGCCGACCTTCGCCTTCACCGCGTCGACGAACTCGTAGTTTCCGTTCACCCGGGTGGAGCCGAAGAAGAGCCCCATGCCGTCGACCCGGGGCGCTCCGGTCTTGGCCAACTTCGACTTGAGCAGCGCCATGCCTTCCTTGAGCTTGGGCGTGAACTCCGTGTCGGCCCAAGCCGCCGACGCCACGAGCAACCCCATGCACACGACACCCCACCTGCAATTCGAGCCGGTCAGCTTCATGATGCCTCCGGAGCGGCTTCGACACGCTTCACCCTGGGCTCAAGGGCGGCCGGCACAGAATCGACTGACGCGCGCCAAGCGCCTGATCCCGGGAGAGGGGTCACCTTCACCCCCGCTCGAGCACCCGCAGCTGGGCATCACCGGGGCCGGGCGCGTCTTCAGTGCTTGTGCTCGAGCGACTTGCGGATCGCTTCGGCGAGCTCGTGCTCGGTCGGCGCCCGGTAGAAAGCCTTCACCTGGGGCCGCGCGACCGTCAGCGGATGGCAAGGCTTGAGCGGGAAGTCGTCGTACGCGCCCGAGCCATCGGCATCGATGAGGATCGCGTTCGACCAGCCCACCGGCTGTGAGTCGTGCAGGGGGCTCATGTTCCGCCCGCTGCCGCGCGCCATGCCCACGAACCAGGTGTCGGCGGTCGGCTGCACCACGAACTTCTCCACGAGGTGCACGCGGCGCAGCGTCGTACCCGGCACCGCCTCGAGCGGCACGGTGAGCGGATCGAGGTCCCTCTTCTGCAGAATCCGCCCTTCCGGCCAGGTCTCGTTCGACACGCCGTCGACCGCCTCGCGGCCCGGCGCGTGCGAGTAGATCTCCACCCGGTCGATCTGCATCCACTCCAGGCCCTGCACGTCGAGCGTCAACTCCACTCGATCGTTCGCCGCCACCGAGAGCGTGTCTCCGATGTCGACCAGGGGCCCCACCGGCATCATGTTCGCGTCCAACTTGCGCGCGGTGAAGCTGATGATCGGCCCGTTGCTCGCGAACGCGTGCTGCTTGCGAATCGCTTCGGCGAACGCCGCCGGCTGGAACTGCGTGGTGGCATCGGTAGCCAGCGAGGAACTGCGCACGCCATAGGCCACCCCCTTGCC
>JBBRUE010000390.1:0-6681 GCA_038248085.1 Myxococcales bacterium
AGATGTTCGCGAAGAACTCACTCTTCGCCGTGTCGAGCTCCCGCAGTCGCCCGAGCGCTTGACCGAGCTCGGCCGTACGCAGCGCCACGCGTTGGTCGAGTTCGACGTTCGCCCGGAAGGTCTCGTCCGCGCGGTGTTGGAGCTCCCGCAACGAGCGCGTCATCGCCACCGTGTTCTCGACCACGCGCTCGTCGGCGCGACGTGCGACCTGCCGCAGGTCGAGCCATGCGCCTGCAGAGAACCCAGCGAGCAGCGCCAGCGCCGCCCACGGGCCGATGAAGGGCAGGCTGGCCGCACCGAGCGCGCCCCCGACCCAGCGTCGCCAGCGCACGGGCGGCCGCCGCTGCCAGCGCAAGTGGTAGCGGCAGCAGTCAGCGCCATCGAGCTGACAGGCCAACTCCTCGACCTCCGCCTCGGGCAGGTCCCAGATGAGGGGGAAGGCCGCGAAGCTCGCGCGCCGGCCGACGCAGGGGAGCCGCGACTGCTCCTTGATGCGGCTGCGGTACGCGAGCACGAGCTCCGTCGGGCCCGACTTCTCGACGGTGAACTCGCCGACGCGATTGTACGTCGCGCCGAGCTCTACGGTCTTCCGGTACGCGAGCTCGGGGGACCCGATGCCGCGGAGGAAGTAGTAGCCGAAGCCGAGGCCCTGCGGCGTCGCGACGAAGCGCCCCGCGTGCGCGACGAAGTCCGGGTCTCCCGAGGCGTCCTGCATGAATTGAAGGAAGCGCTCGAGGAAGGCGTAGGAAAAATAGCCCGACAGATCGTGGAGGAACGAGAGCGGCAAGGGCATCGCGCGCTCCACCCACTCGCGCTCGAGCCGCGCATGGCCGTGCACGTGCTCGAAGTAGAGGACGAGGCCGCGCGCCGTGCGCACACTGATTTCGGGCGTGTCCCAGCGCACCTCGGTCATGGCTTGGTTCCACTCGTGGTCAAGACGAGGCCGAACTTCAAGGTGTCCTCGTCCTCGAGCATCGCGAGGTAGGCCTCGCAGAAGCGCGCCGCGGCGGCAGGCGTCTCGAAGGCCCGCTCGAGCACGGGCGCGAGGACCTTGAAGCGCAGCGCCCAGTCGTCGACCAGGTGCGCCTCGGCCCGGCCCGCTTCGAGGTAGAGCATCGACGCGTGGACACGGACGTCGCCCAACCCCAGCCGCTTGAAGTGATGAAACACCTTCCGCCCGGCCTCGATGTCGAAGCCGGTCTGGGCCAGCGCGGCGAGAAACGCGCCCTTCCCACGGGCTACCAGCTCCGGCACCGGCCAGAAGTCGAGCCCTGCCCGGTCGACCTCGGCGACCGTGACGCGCCCCCCCGGCCTCGCGAGCCTCACCAACTCCGCCAGGGCCGGCACGGGGTCGGCGAAGTACTCGACGACGTATTGAGACCAGACGAAGTCCCACCCGTCGCTCGGCAGAGCGGTCGCCGGCAGCGCCGCGCGGGCGAGCGTCACCCGGGGGTCGGTGCCCACCAGGCGCCGGGCCTCGTCGAGCCGTGCGTCGCTCAGGTCCACGCCCGTGACCTGGCCGGAGTCCCCCACGAGCTCGAGGAGTTCGGGAATGACGGCGCCGGAGCCGCAGCCCACGTCGATGACGCGCATGCCCGGGCCGAGGCCCGCGTCGAGCAAGCGGGGTCGTGACACGCTCGCCCGCGCCTGCCTCGAGAGGCGCTCGCCTTCCGCTGCAGACTCCATCAAGTAGTCCATGTCGAGGCCCCTTCCGAGAGTTCGAGCGCCGCGGACGACCTTCGTTCACGGAGCGCCGCGCGCAGCTCGAGCCGCTCGAAGATGTTGAGCAGCTCCGAGGTCATCTCGCGCGCCATCGACGTGTGGGCACAGAACTCGAGCGCCGGCCCCACCACGTCGGTGAAGCCGAGCGAAAGCAGCGCCTCGAGCTGGTCGGGCTCGGCGATGACGGTCGTCACCTTCCGCCCGAGGCGCCGGTCGCGCTCGAGGGTGAAGGCGGCGAGCGCGCGCAAGACGTGACCCGCGCCAGGCCCGCCCGGGTCGGTGACGTAGAGGCGCGTCGCGGCGTAGTACTCGAGCCAGAAGCAGCCGGGCGACATGTCCTCGAGCAGCGCCCAGCCGAGCGGCGCGTCGTCACCCACCACGGCCAGAGCCCGCGTTCGTTCGAGACCCGCCCGTGCGTAGCGAGCGCCGATGGTCGGCAGAAAGAGCTCGTCGGCCGTCAGGTCCTCCGCGGCCAGCTTCACCGGGTCGAGGCGCGCGCGCACCAGGGCCAGGAAGTCAGCGCCCTCACGGGTCTGACGGGCGCACCACGGTCCCGGCGCGAGCGGCGGCTCGGTGTTCCGGCGCAGCATGTGGAACGCCGAGATGTACGACTTGCCCGGGCGCACGAGGCGGGGCGTGGCGAGCCCGTAGACGCGCGCGGCCCAGCGGTTGGCGAGGCCCCACGCCCCTCGAAGGTAGTGCACGTCGTCGAGCGCCTCGCCGTAGTCGAAGGTGAGGTTCACCAACTCCTGCGACACGTGGGCCGCCCGATGAAACCCCGAGCGCACCATGAGGTGTTGCGAGAACCACGTACGCGAGTACGGCCGCAGCCCGGCGGCATGCCCCAGCACGTCGTCCCCCTCACGGTAGACGAACGAGCGGGCGAGGCCTCCGTCGCTCGCGAGGCGCGCCTGGGTTTCTCCGAGGAGCAGCAGCGTGCGCGCGCTCTGGGTGGGGTGGTCGGGGAAGCGGGCCTTCTCGTCGACGAAGAGCTGCCAGACCTGCTCGAAGGGCACGGCCTCGCTCCCCCTGGTGGGTGGCACCAGGTAGCCCGTGAGCGCGTCGAGGAGCGCCTGCCGACCCTCACCGGCGAAGAGCCGCACTCCGCACCTCCGCGTGCCGCCCTCGCCCAGCGACGAGGTCGACTGCACGATGGCTTCGCAGGGACACGGGCGCCCATCGAGGTCGAGCTCGACGCCCTCGAGCCGCAGCCCCGGAGGGAAGGCCTCGGCCCCCGCGTCGAAGGAGAAGGCAGCCCCGCCCGGCTCGAGATCCAGCAGCCGTCGGGTCGACGTCGTCCCCGTCAGCGGAGAGCGGAAGGTCAGCGAGGCCCCCGGGCCGGGGAAGTACATGCGCAGGCTGTGTCGACGTTCGCGCTGCAGCGCCGTCCGCGGGGCGCGCAGCCGCACCCCCTCGTCCGTCACCAAGCCGACGACCGTCGCGCACTCCGTGTGCACGCGGCCGAGCTCGAAGGACACGTTCACGATGTCGCCCGCGCGCAGCTCGCGCGCACCCTCGTCGCGCCTGGCCGCCAGCAGCCCCGCAAGAACGAGCTCCCCGGTGGCCTCATCGACCCGCCCCTGCGAGAAGGCCACCCGGGAGGGGCGGTCGACGTGGCTCACCTCGAAGCGCCGCTGCTGGAGCGCGGCGCGCTGCAACCAGCCGGAGATGCGCACCGGGTCGGTGACGAGCGCCACCCGGCTGGCGGGCGCGTGGTCGCCGGTCGCGAGCCCGAGGTGGAGCAGGTCCCCCTCACGGCGCACGGTGCGAATGAGCCACGGGCGACGCTCGAGCACCGCCTCCGCGCCCGACGCCGTGCGCACCTCGACGTCGACCGCCGTCCCGGGGACGAAGCGCTCGAGGGGCGCGTCGCCCGCGGCCCGCAGGCCCAGGCCATCACTGCCCACCTCGAAGACGTCGAACGCGTGCGCGTCGTCGGGGCCCAGCCAGAGTCGCGCCCGCCAGGGCGTCCCCGGAGCGAGCCGGGCGGAGGTCCGGGTGAAGACGAGCGCGCGCACCGCGTCGGCCGAGCGCTCGTCGACGGTCACGAAGTCGTACCCCTCGGCCACCAGCTTCGCGAGCGAGGCGCGAACGCCAGCGTCGTCGGGGCAGAGCACCGCCCGCGCAGCAGCGGGTGCGGCACGCTCGAGGTCCTTCAGGAGCCGCTTGAAGTCGGCGTGATGCGCGAGCAGCAGCGCGGGCGCTCCCCGCTGGAGGGCCTGGCGCGCCTCGTCTCGAGTCGCCACCTCGACGACCTCCGCGCCCACGAGCCAGCCCCGCACCTCGCGGCGCTTCGCCTCGTCTGGATGGACCAACAACACACTTCGCGTCGACATGGCTGACTCCACAGCTCGATGGGGCCGGCGACCGCCAAGCCCCTCGTGGTCACCTGGCCTGGTGCCGTGACAACCCCAACCGCTCGAGGCTCTGCAGCACGGCCCCCGCGGTGATGGGTTTGACCAGGAACGCCGCCGCCCCTGCCTGCTTGAACTCTGCTTCCCACGCTCCGGAAGGCCGCCCCGGCGCCACCTCGTGGGTCATGAAGTACCTGCGGCTCATACAGTTAGAGTAGAACTCGCAGAACTGAGAGAGTCTGTCAAAAAAGCTCGTAAATTCAGTGTGTTCTACGCTGCCACCTGAACGCGTGTGCGGCTGCGAGGGGTGCAGCCGTGGGGCGGTTCAGCGCTCAGGCGAGCGTCGAGACGACCTGCGCGTCGAGCGGCAACAGGTCGCGCGAGGCGAACACCCGCAGCGCCACGTCGGCACCGTCGGCCTTCGACAGTCGCGCCACCCACGCGTCGATGAGCTCCTGCGACACCGCCACGGGCTCGAAGTCGAGGCGGGGCACGATGCGCGCCGCGACCTCGGACTTCACGCCCCGGCTGATCAACGCGGCGCCGAACCCAGCGGCAGCCATGCCCATGCGGAACGCCTTCAGGTTCGCGGTGATCAACCGCTCGCCCTTCGCGGTGAAGAGCGCGGTGATGTGCCGCTCGAGCGCCTCGACGGGCAACGGCAGGTGCGTCGCCGCCGCGCCCAGCACCACCATGTTCTGCGCCTTGATCGCCCCGGCCTTCGCCGCGAGCCGCGTGGCGTCCACCGCGACGACGTGGGGCAGGCTGAACAACACGTCGTAGAGCTTCCCGAGGTCGGGGTAGTCGCCGATGTTCTTCAGCGGCGTCACGTCGGTCACCACCCACCCCTCGGGGTCGAGCAGCTTCATGTACCGCAGGCTCTCCATCGGCTCGACCGAGAGCACCACCTTCGCCCCGCCGTCAGAGATGAGGTCGCTCGACACCGGCTCGCTCGACAGCCGCACCTGCGCCGAGACGGCCCCGCCGCGCTGGGCCATGCCGTGCACCTCGGGCTGCTTGAAGTGCAGGCCCGCATCCACCGCCGCGTGGTCGATGACGTACGCGGTCGAGAGCACGCCCTGGCCGCCGACGCCGCACACCACGAGATCGAAGTTCATCGGCAGCTCCCGGTGCAGTCACCGCACGCGTGGTCGTGCTCGTGGTGGTGGGCCGCGTCGCGCTCGCGCTTGTTCTCCTTGATCTCCTTCACGTACCGCACGCACGCGCGCCGGGCGACGATGACCGAGAGCCCCTGGTGCGCCAGCTCCTCGCGGACGATCTTCACGTTCTCGTCCTTCTTCTGCGGCACCGGCGAGATGACGCGAATGTGTTTCCGGTTCACCCCGAGGCCCGCGAGGAGGTCGACCACCTGCTCGTCGGTCGCGCTCGTCGGCTGCCCACCGGTCATCGCCACGATGCCGTTGTCGAGGATGAAGACCTTGATGTTGGTGTCGTCGTTCACCGCGTCGAGCAGCGCCGTCATGCCCGAGTGGGTGAAGGTGCCGTCGCCGATGACGCACAGCGAGGGGTTGATGCCCGCGTGCGCCGCGCCGATGGCCATGCCGATCGACGAGCCCATGCACAGGCACGAGTGAATCGCCTGGTACGGCTTGAGGTAGCCCAGCGCGTAGCAGCCGATGTCGCCCATCACCCGCGTGCCCTCGCCCAGCGAGTGCATCACCTCGTTGATCACGCTGTACGAGTCGCCGTGCGGGCACGCGTCGCACAGCCGCGGAGGCCGCGGCGCCAGCACCGTCTCGAGGCCCGCGACCAACAGCGACTTCGCCACCGGCAGGCCGAAGGTCGTGCGCACCACGTCGGGCGAGAGCTCGCCCATGCGCGGCACGTGGCCCGTCATCTTTCCCTTGATGACCTTCTCGCGGAACAACCCCAGCGCGCTGACGAAGCGCTCGATGAAGGGGTAGCCCTCTTCCACGATGGTCAGGTCGCTCGAGGCGTCGAGCAGCGTGCGCACCTTCTTCACCGGCAGCGGGTACACCGACACGCGCAGCACGTTGTAGTTCTCGAGCGCGGGGCCCAGCGCCTCCTTGAGGTAGTTCCACGCGACGCCCGAGACGATGATCCCCGGCTTCCCCTCACCCCGAATCGTCAGCGCGTTCGACGGGTGCGCCTCGGCGTACGCCTGCAGCGGGGCTTGCTTGTCCACCAGCCCGGCGTAGGCGCGGCGCGCGTTGGAGGGGATGAGCGTGTACAGGCCGGCATCGGCCACGTAGCGCGTTTCGTTCTGCGGCTGGCGCTCACCGAGGGTGACCAGCGCGCGGCTGTGGGCGAGCCGCGTCACCAGGCGCAGCAGCACCGGCACCCGCAGCTTCTCCGAGAGCTCGAAGGCCTCGCGGGTCATCGCGTAGGTCTCCTGCTGATCAGCCGGCTCGAGGCACGGCACCTGCGCGAAGTCGGCGAAGTAGCGCGAGTCCTGCTCGTTCTGCGAGCTGTGCATCGAGGGGTCGTCGGCCACCGCGAGCACCAGCCCGCCCCAGGCGCCCGCCACCGCGACGTTCATGAAGGGGTCGGCCGCCACGTTGAGGCCCACGTGCTTCATCGCCACCAGCGCCCGCTTGCCGCAGTACGAGACGCCGATCGCCTC
>JBBRUE010000391.1:0-6662 GCA_038248085.1 Myxococcales bacterium
ATCCCCTGGGACGTGATGGTGCTGGCGACCCTCACCTGGCAACCGTCGATCTTCCCCGACGGGGTGTACCTGAACCCCGACCTCACCATCGTGGAGGACGACGAGAACGTGTCGTCGCTCACGCTGAAGATCGTCAAGCCCCTCAACAAGTACCTCGATCTCGATCTCCGCTACGCGGGCTACCTGGGCTTCTACCCGCAGAACAACTTCCTCTACCTGCGCCACGTGGTGAGCGTCGGCCTGGCGCTGAACTTCTAAGGCGAGGTCGAGGCGTCGTCCGCGACGCGCACCCGGCGCCCGGTGACGGGGTGAATCACCCAGCGCGAGCGGCGCGGGTCCACCGGGCCGGCGGACGTCGGCCGGCCCACCAGGGTGTCGAAGCGCTGGTGGATCTTCGCGTCGAGCACGAGGAACGACGGGTGCTGCTCGAGCCGCGCGAGCTCCTCGGCGGTCATGCGCGCGAAGGCGCTGCGGTCGCGCACCGTGAGGCGCTCCCCGAAACGAATGCCCTGGTAGCCGGCGAAGTAGAGCTCGCCCACCCCCGCGAAGGACGCGGCCGAGGCGAAGAGCAGCGCCAGCGCCTGGCTCGTCTCGCGGAAGGTGTCTTCACTCACGTAGCACTGCACCTCGAGCCGGCCCGCGGTGAGCGCGACCGAGAACAGCTCGTGCGGCGCGCTGGTCACGTCGGTGAGCAAGGTGAGCAGCGCCTCCGGCGTGTCGTGGATCACGTCGGCCCCGGCGAGCTCCTCCAACCAGGGAAACTCGCCCTGTTCCACCGGGGTGGTGAGCCACTCCTCCACGTTGCGCTCGGGGAGGTCGAGCGCGCCGAACATCACGACGTCAAAGGCCATGAGGCACTCCTGGAAATGAAGCGGCAACAGCCAGCCACAGGAGTGTCGCGCGGTACGGGAGCGACGCAACTTTCCTACAAAGGGTACGGGAGCGTCAGGGACAGCACGGTGACCAGCACCAGCACCAGCGGGGTCAACACGAGGAAGACCAGGAAGGTGTAGCCCATCACGTCGCGCGCCTTGAGGCCGAACAGCCCGAGCACCGGGAGCATCCAGAACGGCTGGACCAGGTTCGCGAGCGCCTCGCCGAGATCGTAGACGGCCACCATCCACCCGAGGTGCACCTTCAGGTCGTGCGCGGCCTGCATCACGTACGGCGCCTCGATGACCCACTTGCTGCCGCCGCTGGGCACGAAGACCCCCAGCACCGCGGAGTAGATCGCCACGAGCGCCGGGTAGGTCTCCTTCGTCGAGAGCGACACGAAGAAGCCCGCGATGACCTCGTTGAGGTGGGTCTTGACGATCAGCGCCGCGAGCCCCGCGTAGAGGGGGAACTGGAGCACCACGCCCCAGATGCCCGGCGTCGCCTCCTTCACCGCGCGCATCAGCCGCGCCGGGATGCCGTGCAGCGCCACGCCCAGCGTCAAGAAGCCGAGGTTGAGGGTGTTGAGGTTCAGCGCGTTGAGCGGCTCGGGGGCCGTCGCGAAGGTCGACACCAGGAAGCTGCCCGCCAGCAGCACGAAGATCACCGAGAGGTGCGGCCGGTACTCGAGCCACTCGCCGGGCGTGCCGCGGCCCTTCGGCTCGTCCGCCTCGAGCGGGGAGGGGCCGAGCTCGAGGCCCAGCATCGACGCAGTCTTCGCGCGGCGCGCCGAGGGCGCGGCGAAGTACATCAGCGCGGTGACGACGGAGATCTCCACCGCCACGCACAGCAGCGACTGCCAGAGGAAGATGGTGCTGGTCAGCGGGATGATGCCGTTGGCGACCTGGTTCGCCGGCCCCGCGACGATCGCCCGGATCGCCGGCTGGAGCGCCGAGGGCGTCGCCATCTGCAGCGCGGCGCTCCCCGAGAGGCCCTGCGCCCAGATGCTGCCCAGCCCGAGGAACGAGCTGGCACACAGCGCGCGGTAGTCGACCGAGGGAACGCGCCGGGCGATCTCCCGCGCGAGCATCGCGCTGAAGATGAGCGAGAAGCCCCAGTTGAACCAGCTCGACACCATCGCCAGCAACGCGACCCACGCCACCGCCCCGCGCGGCGTGGTCGCCACCGAGGCCAGCTTGACGATCAACCGGTACACCGGCCGCGTCGTCGCCACCACCGAGCCGGTGATGATCACCATCGCCATCTGCAGCGTGAAGGGAATGAGTTCCCAGAACCCAGCGCCCCACACGCTGACCACCTCCAGCGCCGCGCCGCCCGCGCCCTTGCTCGCGAAGAGCTTCAGGTACGCCGCGATCACCACGATCACCGTGGCGATCAGCGCGAAGACGAACGCATCGGGGATCCACCGCTCGGCCCACGCGGTGAAGCGGGCCGCGACGCGCGCCAACGGACCTTCCGGGGGCTCGATCGCCACCGCCGCGGACGGCTTCATCGACTCGGGCAGCTCGGCTCCAGACATGGACGGGCTGTCTTAGCCGGTGGCGACGCGCCTCGTCCCCTGATGACGAGACCTCGCCCATCGAACAGGCCTCGCTCCCCGCCGGAATTCGCGAAAGCCCCCGGGCGCACCACCGGTTACATGGCCTGGTGAGCACTCCATGAGCCAGGCAGCCCCCCGACCGCTCTTCACGATCTTCGGTGTGCCGGTGCGCATCGAGCCGATGTTCTTCCTCATTCCCCTGCTCTCGCTCAGCTCGCGCGACGTGCCCGGCGCGGCGATCTGGACGGGCCTCGTCTTCACCGGAGTGATGCTCCACGAGCTCGGCCACGCGCTGGCGATGAAGCGCTTCGGCTTCGCGCCCTCGATCACCCTCCACGGCCTCGGCGGGCTCACCCACTTCCCGCCCGGCGCGCGGCCCACGCCCCAGCAGAACTTCTTCATCACCCTCGCGGGCCCCGGCTCCGGCCTGGTGCTCGGCGGGCTGGTCTTCCTCGCCCAGCAGGTGATCCCCGCGCCCACCCCGCTCGTCGAACTCGCCCTGCGTGACGCGCTGTGGATCAACGTCGGCTGGTCGATCGTCAACCTCCTGCCGATCCTCCCGTGGGACGGCGGCCTGATCCTCGACTCCGGGCTCGAGTGGGCGACCGGCAAGCGGCGCGACCGGGTGGTGGCAGCCAGCAGCATCCTCGGTGGCGGTGCGGTGATCGCCTACGCGCTCTCCATTCAGAGCATCCTCCTCGGCTACTTCGGCGCGATGGGCCTGATGCAGGGCATCGGCCGTCTCAACCTCCGCAAGGGCGGCGCAGTGCAGGCCCCGAAGAACGCCGGTTGGTGGGAGCGCGTTCACGCCGGGGAAGACGTCGAGCGCGACCTCGAGTTCCAGATGAAGGTGCAGGCCGACCCGGCGCAGCGCGCGTACTTCGGCGAGCTGATCGCGTGGGCGCGGCTGCTCAAGCGCGACTTCGCTGGCGCGCGGCAGGCGGTGAAGCAGATGGGCGCCTTCCTCCCCTCGGTCTCACTGCGCGCCCGCCTCGCCGCCGCCGAGAACGACCCCGACACGGTGTTGAGCCTGCTGGGGTCCACTGCCTCCGACAGCGATCTCCCGCTGCTCGTCTCGGCGCTGCTGATGCGCGAGCGCTTCGACGACGTGGTGAAGCTGGGCCTCGAGCGCCCGGCCATCGCCGACGTCGCCGCCACCCGGCTCTTCGGGGCGCACGCGTGGCGCCAGTCGCTCGAGCTGTGCACAGCCGAGCGCGCGCGGACCGGCAACGGCCGCTTCGCCTACAACGAGGCCTGCTGCCTGAGCCGCCTCGGCCGCCTCGACGACGCCGTCACCGCGCTGCAGGAGGCGAAGCGCCTCGGCTGCCCCGAGTTGGCCGGGCTCCCGACGGACGAAGACCTCGAGCCGGTCCGTGACCGACCCGAGGTCCGGGCGCTGCTCAGTTGACCGACGCCCTCAGGGCGCCAGCTCGCTCCACAGCAGCAGGTCGCCCTTGGTGAGGTAGGTGCGATCGGCGAACGCCGCGTAGAAGTCCTCGAGCACCGCGTCGAAGTCCGGGTAGCGCGAGTCCTTCCGGTCCTGCGTCATCTTGTCGAAGATCGGGTCGAGCTTGGCCGGCACCTCGGAGTTGATCTCCGACGGCAGCGGGCTGCGGCGCCCCGGGAGCTGCCCGGTGAGCATCTCGTAGAGGAGGATGCCCAGCGCGTAGACGTCGCTCGACGGGCCCGCTTCCTTCGAGCGCGCCATCAGCTCGGGGCTCATGTACCCCATGCCGCCGGTGCCCACGAAGACCTGGGGCATGCCCTTGCTCTGATCGACCTCGATGACGCGCGAGAGGCCAAAGTCGCCCAGCTTCGCGTTGCCCCACGCGTCGAAGAGGATGTTCTCCGGCTTCACGTTCTGGTGGGTGAGGCCCTGCTGGTGCGCCGCGCGCATCGCGTAGGCGATCTGCAGGAAGTAGCGCATGGCCAGCGGCACCGCGATGCCCTTGCTGCCCGCGGCGTCGAGCTTCTCGCGGAGGCTGCCTTTGCACAGCTCCATCACGAAGTACGGCCGCGCCACGTCGGTGTTCTGATCGAGCACCTGCACGATGCCGGGGTGACGCACCTGCGCCTGCGCGCACAGCTCCTTCTTGAGCCGCTTGATCACCTCGCCGCGCTGGAGGAACGAGAAGTAGCCGAAGATGTCCTTGAGCTCCTTCACGCACACGTCGAGGCCGAGCGCGTTGTGCTTGCCGCGGAACACCGTGCCCAGCGGGCCCGAGCCGATTTGATCGCTCTTCTGGTAGCGGAGATCGAGGTCCTGGCCCTTGCTCGGCGACTGCTGCGAGGCGCCGACGAGGCCCGACGGGCTCGAGAGCTGAATGGGCGCCTGCGACGTCAGCGGCAGCGGCGCCGGAGGAGGCGGCGGCGGAGAACCGTAGCTCCCCCCACCGGGGCGCACCTCGGGCGCGGTGACCTGCGGGAACGAGTCGTCTTGGAACGGCTTGCGGCCGCCACGGCCGGGAGGGGACTGGGGCATGGGGTTCGACTCCAGGATGATGTCGGTAGCAGGAAGCGGAGGCGGGGGGGCCGGCGCGGCGAACGCCGGCTCGTCGTCGGCCGGAGGCGGCGGCGGCTGCGGCTGCAACCCCTCGGAGATCTGGTCGGCGAAGAAGTCGGCGATCTCGCCGCCGAAGCGCTCGAGCTCGTCGCCTTCGACCACGCGATCGCCCTGCTCGGTCAGCTTGAGCTGGGCCTCGCGATCCATCGCGATGTAGTGGAACTTGCGGAGGAAGAAGAAGTAGCTGTCGAACTCGAGCGAAACCGAGTTCTCCAGCGACACCTTCACGTCCGCGAGCTTGTTGGAGCGGCTGAGGCGCACATTCTCTTTGAGGCTCTTGAGGATGAAGAGCGCGTCGCCACTCACCTTGTCCCGCGTCGTCTCTGACATGGTGTGCTGCCCGCGGTGACCGCGGGCGTTCCTTTCACTTGATGCGCAGCAACTGCTTCACGGTGTCCATCACTTCGGCGAAGCGCACCGGCTTCTTGAGGAAGACGTTCACCCCGAGCTTCATCGCCTTGTCCCGCGCGTCGAGCCCGCCCGCGGAGATCGCCACCACGGGGATGGTGGCCAGCGACGGCGTCGCCCGCATCTTCTCGAGCAGCTGGAAGCCGTCCATCACCGGCATGTAGAGGTCGGTCATCACCAACTGGAACGTCGAGTCGGTCAGCATCGCCATCGCCGCGTGCCCGTCGGCCGCGAAGTGCACCTCGAGCGGCGTGGTGCCCTTGAACTCGTTCGCCGCGAGCTTCTTGAGCACGTAGCTGTACATCTCGATGATGTGCGGGTTGTCTTCGACGATCAGCACGCGGACGCCCGGAGGGGCAGAGGCACTCGCTCCGGAGGGTTGGGTCTGCTCGGTGCTCATCGGAGTGTGGGTGGTTTATTCGATTGTGACGGAGGCGGAAAGTTTGATTCGCCGGGGCCTGACTGCTCGACGGCTTCAGGAGGCCCCGTGCTACACCATTGCGCCGCTAGCCGAGGTGCACATGCGTCAGTCTCTCTGGAGCGTCCTTTTCCTCTTGTCTCTCGGCGCCTGTGGTGCGCCCTCCGTGGGCGGAGCCTGCTCCACGATGGACACCATCACCTGCAAGTCGAGTACGGAGGTGTACGCCTGCCTCGGCGGAAAGTGGGCGATCGCCTCCTGCAGCGGCCCCAAGGGCTGCACCGACAGCACCGTCTTCAACTGCGACGTGACCCTCGCGACGTCCGGCACGCCCTGCCCCCCGTGGGCTGAGGGGCGCCAGGCCTGCCAGTTGATTCCCCCGGCGTTGACCTCCTGCCTCAACGGCACCTGGGTGCAGTCGTCTACCTGCGGCCAATGCAGCGTGGCGTCGGGCGCGCCGTCGTGCATCAACAACAACACCGGCGGTGGCGGCGGCACGACCGGCGGTGGCGGCGGCACCACTGGCGGCGGCGGTGGCACCACGGGAGGAGGCGGCGGCACGACCGGAGGAGGCGGCGGCAGTACCGGCGGCGGCGGAGGCACCACCTGCGACCCCGGCAGCTGCTCCGGATGCTGCCGCAACGGCCAGTGCTTCTCGGCGCCCATCAACAGCACCACCAACTTCTGCGGCACCGGCGGCGCGGCCTGCGACGACTGCGGCAGCCGCGGCCAGCGCTGCGACAGCGCGACCTTCGCCTGCGTGGCCAGCACCTCGTGCAACCCCACGACGTGCCCGACCGGCTGTTGCACCAACGGCCAGTGCTTCACCGCGCCGCTCA
>JBBRUE010000392.1:0-6639 GCA_038248085.1 Myxococcales bacterium
AAGTCGAGCTCGACGCCTCGCTGATGGACGGCGAGACGTTGCGCGCGGGCGCGGTCGCGGTGGTGAAGACGGTGAAGAACCCCATCTCGCTCGCGCGGCGGGTGATGGAGGCGAGCCCTCACGTGCTGCTGGTCGGCGAAGGGGCCGACGCCTTCGCGCGCGCCCAGGGCATTCCGGCCATCGTGCCGGGCTCGCTGGTGACCGAGCTGCAGCGGCAGAAGTGGCTCGCCTCTCGCGGGGCGCAGCACGGCACCATCGGCGCGGTCGCGCTCGACGTGCGCGGGCAGGTGGCGGCGGCGACGAGCACCGGCGGCACCTCGGGGAAGCTCAAGGGGCGCGTCGGCGACTCGCCGCTCATCGGGGCGGGCACGGTGGCTGATTCCCGCTGGGGCGCGGTGTCTTCGACCGGGCTGGGGGAGTTCATCATTCGCGTGGGCCTCGCGCGCACGGTGCTCGAGGCCTTGCGCCGCGGCCTCACCCCCGACGACGCCGCGGCCGAGGGCATCGCCGAGCTGGTGCGCATCGGCGGCGACGGCGGCGCCATCGCGGTGCGTCCCTCGGGCGAGGTCGGGTGGGCCTTCTCGTCGGAGCGCATGGCCGGCGCCTTCGTGGGTCACGATGGCCAGCGCGGGACCTTCTTCGTGCGCACTGGGGCGGTGCGGTGAAACGCGACACCGCCGTGTCTCCAGACGTGTCTAGAAACAGTCATTGCGTTGTCTTGCTTGGGTGTTAGACAGTCTTGGTTGTCTGTTGGCCGTTGGACGTTAGAGACATCCCCCCCTCACAGAAACGGAAATCAGGAACATGTCAGTCGACAAGATGCTTCGAGAGATGGTGGCGGACGAGGTGGCCCGCGCGTTGGGTCCGGTGCACGCAGCCCTCGCGGAGCTCCAGGCGAACAGCCTGGTGGTGGCGCGAATCGCCGCAGCGCTGGGTCAGCCGATCAAGCGCGGGCCCGGTCGGCCCCCGAAGAGCGCGTTCGCGGCTCCCGCGGCGGGCAAGGTCCCCGGGAAGCGCGGCCGCAAGGCTGGCTCCGGCGGCAAGAGCTTGTGCGCGGTCATCAACTGCGGCCGCCCGGCGCGGAGCAAGGGCTACTGCGCGGCGCACTACCAGAAGTACCGCATGCTCGACCGCACCGGCCGCCTCCCGTCGGACTGGGTGGCTGACGCGACGCCGAACTCGGTGAAGAACCTCAAGCTGCCCCGCGGCCGCGCTGGCGCGAAGGCGCTGGCCGAGTCGAAGAAGAAGTAGGCCTTCTTCGGCGGGCTTCACCGGCGGTCCGGGCTCCCACGAGTCCGGGCCGCTTTTCTTTTGCCCCGTGCTCGAACAGAACGCAGGCCCATGACGAACCAGCGCGAGCTCGAGAAGTCCATTCACGTCGACCTCTCCCGCAAGGAGACCTACGGCGGGTACCTCCAGCTCGACCTGTTGCTGAATTCGCAGACCCCGCGCTCCGGCGAGCACGACGAGATGTTGTTCATCATTCAGCACCAGACCAGCGAGCTGTGGATGAAGTTGATGCTCCACGAGCTCGACCGCGCGCTGGCCTGCGTGAAGGCCGACGACCTCGCGGCGACGTTCAAGATCTTCGCGCGCATCGCCCACATTCAGCGAATGCTCTTCGAGCAGTGGGCGGTGCTCGAGACGATGACGCCCTCGGAGTACCTCACCTTTCGCGACGCGCTCGGCCGCAGCTCGGGCTTCCAGAGCTACCAGTACCGCGCGCTGGAGTTCATGCTCGGCAACAAGGACCCCAACGCGTTGCTGCCGCACCGCGACTCGCCCGACACCCACGCGTGGCTCAAGGCGCGCCTCGAGCAGCCGAGCCTGTACGACGAGTTCCTCCGCTTCCTCCACCGCCACGGTCACCCGGTGCCCGAAGACCGCGTCAACCGCGACTTCACCCGGCCGTATGAGAAGAGCGACGCGCTGATGAGAGTCTTCAAGGAGGTCTACGAGCAGCCCGAGAAGAACTGGGTCGCGTACGAGATGGCGGAGAAGCTGATCGACGTCGAAGAGCGCTTCCAGCTCTGGCGCTTCCGCCACATGAAGACGGTGCACCGCATCATCGGCCACAAGATGGGCACCGGCGGCTCGTCGGGCGTGACCGTCCTGCAGCGCGCGCTGGGCCTCACCTTCTTCCCCGAGCTGTGGGACGTGCGCACCGAGCTGGAGCGCCGCGTTTGAAGGCGTGGCTGGTGTTGGCCGCCCTCGCGCTCACCGGCTGCAAGGTCGAAGCGCCGGGTCTCACCGTGCTGGTCACCGCCGAAGACGAGGCGCTGGTGCGCGACGGGCTGGCGTTCATCGCCGACCCGCGCCTGCACACCACCATCGTGAGCTCGCCGGCCGAGGCCTTGGCCGCGCGCAAGGGCGTGGTGGTCGCGGTCACTGACGGCGTGATGTGTGATCAGTGTTACCGCCTCGAGGGGGCGGGCACGCTGCTCCTCGTGCGCGGGGGCGGGGTGCTCGGCCGGCAGTATGGGCTGTGGCACGCGCTCGAGGCCCTGGGCTACCGCTTCCCCCACCCGCGCTACACGAAGGTGCCGGCCGCGTTCACCGCGGCGCGGCCCGAGGTGCTGGGGAAGGACTACGCGCCCGAGGTGAAGAAGCGGCGCGGGCTGCACCTCCACACGCTGCACCCCATCGAGTCGCTCTACGACTTCTGGCTCCCCGGCGAGGCGAACCTCGAGGGCGGCAAGCGGGCCATCGACTTCCTCGTCAAGAACCGCGGCAACTACCTGCAGTGGTGCGCGCTCGACGACATCGAGAAGTCACCCGCCCTGGTGCCCGCGTGGCGAGCGCACACCAGGGCGCTCACCGACTTCGCGCATGCCCACGGCGTGCACACCGGGGTGGCGCTGCAGTTGTTCGGGCAGAGCAACCTGCAGAACGCGTTCGACCTCATCGACGTCACCACCGGGGACCCGGTGCCAGAGATGGAGCGGCGGCTCCATGTGCTGCTCGACGGCACGGGCTTCGACACGCTCAACCTGAGCTTCGGGGAGTTCTTCGGCGCGGAGCCGGCGAGCTTCGTGGCGTCGGTCGACAGCGCCTTCGCCGCCATGCAGCGCGTGCAGCCCGGCGTCGAGGTGACCGCGACCATTCACGTCGGCAACTACGAAAACCTCCGCGTGACGTACATTGGGGTGCGGCAGCTCTATTATTTTCTCGTGCGCTACGCGAACCCGGCGATCGTCCCCTGGGTCCACACCACGATGTATTTCAATTTGTATGAAGACGCGGGGCTGGCGTACCTCCACGAGCAGTTCGACGAGCACCGCGACTACCTCGAGGGCCGGCTGCGCGAGGGGAAACCGGCCGGGTATTTCCCTGAGTCGGCGTACTGGGTGGCCTTCGACATCGACATTCCCGTGTTCCTGCCGCTGTATGTGAAGTCGCGGCACCTCGACCTCGAACGATTGGCCCAGGCCGGGCCGCTCGACGACCACGTGGTGTTCAGCTCGGGTTGGGAGTGGGGGTATTGGCTGACCGATGCCGCGACGCTGCGCATGAATTACACGCGACCGGCGCAGTGGGAGGACGTCGTCGCGGACCTCTATGGCGGGTGGGGCGCGACGGGCGCGACCGCGGCCGATCTGATCAAGCGCCTGGGCGAGGCGCAGCACCGGGCGTTGATCGTCGAGCGCCTCGCGGCGTACGTGGCCTCGCGAGACCAGCTCATCGACGCGGGCGATCGCCTCGGCATCTTCAGCCAGCCCGACCGGCCCGAGTTCTCCGAGCTCAACGCCGCCACCCCCGAGGTGCGGGAAGACTTCCGCCTGCGCGTGCTCGAGAAGTTGAAGCGGCACGCCGACGAGCTCACCGCCCTGGCCGCCGAGGCCGAGGCCTTGCCGTCGGACGACCCGGTGATGGCCGAGCTGAAGGACGGCGTGCAGGTGACCGCCGCGCGCGTTCGCTTCATTCACGCGCTCTATGCCGCGACGCTCGCGTACGCGTCGCTGGGGCGTGACGACGGGCTGCTCGCGCAGGCCGAGCTCGAGCTCGCCCTGGGGAAGGAGCTCGTCGCGCGTCGCCGCAAGGCGCTGTGGGACCCCGACCCGAAGCCCATCTTGCGCAACACGCCCAACCCGACGTTCTACCAGTACGGCTACCTGCGCGAGGCCGACAGCCTGTGCTTCTGGGAGCGCGAGCGGGCCCAGGCGCGGAACGTGGTCCTGCAGGCGGGGCTTTCCGTTCCCGGCTGCGTGCTCTGACCGTCTCCCGCCCGGGTCAGAAGTCGCGGGTCCACACCGCGTCGACGCCGATGCTCAGCGCGTCGCCCGCGTAGGCCTCGAGCGTGACCGAGCGGGTCATCTGGTACTCGAGCCGGCCAGCCCAGGTGTTCTCCCCGCGCTCCTTCTTGGCGCCGATGTTCACCTCTGCGCCGAGGTACAGCGAGTCGGTCAGGTACTTGCCGACGTCGAAGCGCACCTTCTCGAAGTTGTCCGACGTCTCGAAGTTGAACACGTCGATGGGGAGCTTCTTGGCGATCGCCGTCTTCAGCTGGCTGGCCGCGAGCTGGCCGACCACCGACGCTGCCTGGCCCGGGGTGAAGGCCGCGCCGCCGCTGGTCTTGAGGGTGCGCCGGCCGGTCGCCAGCACCGCGTAGATGTCCGACTCCGGCATCGGCGGCTCGCTGGTGGCCTTGATGACCAGGTTGGGCGGCCTGCCGGTGACGGTGACGGTGATCTTCACCTGCTCGCGGGTGTTGGTGTGGAGCGCGCTGAGGGCGACGTACGGCTGCGTGGCGAGCCCGGCGAAGCGCGCCTCGCTGCCCTTGTTGACGCTGAACTCGCGGCCGATGACCGAGATGGTGCCCTTCATGAGCCGCGCTTCGCCGAAGAGCCGCAGCCCGTCGTTGAACTCGACGCGGAACCCTTCGCTGAGGCCGAGCTCGACGTTGAGGTCGGAGCTGCGCACCCAGATGTTCCGCGCCGCGTCGATCACCGCGCGCACCACGAGGCCCGGCGTCTTCGGCGCGCCGCTGGCGTCCTTCGCCTTCTGCCGGCGGCGGCTGGTGGCGGTCATGCCGTTGCGCAGCACGATGATGTCCTTCGGGCGCTGGAGGTCCTGCAGGTCCTTGCGCTTGACCTCCGGCAGCTCGACGTCGATGCGCGGCAGCACCAGCGAGTGGACGTCGACGAGCGTCGGGGTGGCGTCGCCCTCGAGCCGGTAGGTGAGCGTGACGGTCGCCAGCAGCTGGTCATCGATGACCACGGGGAACTTGTCGGACTTCCCGGAGCTGGTGATCGCGAACGCCCCCGACGGTTGCCGCTCGGCTCGCGCGACGAGCTGGACGCTGCCGCCGCCGCTGCGCAGGTCGAGCTTCTTGAGGTCGAGGAGAGCGTTGGTCGCGTGCAGCTCGAGCTCGATGTCGCGGTAGTCACCCAGGCCCGCGAGGGCGAGGCGCCCGCCGGTGAGCGTGGCGTCGCCGACGAAGGCCGGGCTGCCCAGGGTGCCGTTGACCCGGCCCGCGAGCTCGAGGCGGCCGGCGACCACCCGCAGCAGGTCGGTGCTCCCCGAGAGGAAGCCGAGGTCGAAGTGGCGCGAGTCGAGCGAGACGTCGACTGGCGCGGTCCTCCACGCGAGCCCCTTGCGGAGTGACGAGAGGCGCAGGTCGAGCCCGGTGGTGCCCTTCGCCTTGAAGTCATCGCGGCCCTGGCCCCCGAGGGCGACGGTGAAGCGCTGCTCGGTGCCGGTGCTCTTGAGATCGAAGCGCGCGCTGCCGAGGGTGACGCGATCGAAGCGGAGATCGGTGAGGGTGCCCACCAGCCGTCCGGTCGGCGCCTCGAGCGAGCCGCCCACCTCGAGCGTCGCGGCCAGGGTGCCCCCCGGCGGCGTCTCGCCCTGCAACACCTCGACGGCCTGGGCGAGGGCGAAGGGCTGCACCACCACCAGCGCCTCGACCGGCGAGTTCTTCACCGCGTCGATCACCGCTTCCACGTCGCCGCCCTTCGCCAGCAGGGCCCTCATCACCCGCTCGGGCACGGCGGCGACGCTGGCGGTCAGCTCGAGGGCCTGCTGCTTCGACAGCGAGCCGGTGCCCGCCAGGCGGGTGCGGCCGCCGTCGGTGCGCAGGGTGAGCTGCACGTCGGCGTCGTGGAGCGGCGGGTAGTTCACCGCGCCCAGCGTCAACGTCAGCTCGCCGGTGGGCGCCCGGACTGAGCCCCGGAGGGTAGCCGCGAGCGAGACGGTGCCCGCCAGCTCGTCGTCGCGCAGGCCCTGCAGCTCGGCGAGTTGCTTGAGCTTCACGTGGTCGAGGCCCAGCGTGACGGTGACCGGGAGCGCGAGGAGGTCGTCGGTGGTGGGCGGCGCGTGGCGCAGCGACTTCAGGGTGAGCGGGGTGGTGAGCGCGACGGCGTGCGTACCGCCCAGCGCAGTGAGCCCGAGCGTGGCGCCGAGGGTGGCGTCGTCGGCCGTGGTCACCTCGAGCTTCACGTCGTCGAGGGCGAGCGTGGCCGGCCCTTCGCCCGCCGCGGGGTCGCGCACGTGCACCGCGAGCGACTTCGCCTCGACGCGGAGCTTCACCTTCGGCTGGTCTCCGCTGCCCGCGAGGTCGAGCGTGCCGGTGAGCACGCCGCTGACCGGGAGCGTGCGGCCGAGGTGTTTCTCGAGCGCGGCCGTCGCCACCTCGCGGAA
>JBBRUE010000393.1:0-6610 GCA_038248085.1 Myxococcales bacterium
GGGTCTGGTGACCGAGGCCGACGTGGTGTCGGCCTCCGAGGCGTCGCTGGTGGTGCGCGCGGCGCTCCGGCCCGGGCGGCTGGTGAAGGTGCACGCCGGCGACGCCCGCTTCCATGCACGGGTCACCGCCGGTGCCGACGGCGCCTCGGAGCTGCGGCCGTGGGCCCTCGACGCGGACCAGCTGCGCGATTGGCGCGCCTTCGTGTCTGGGGCGCTCGTGACGCGCGCCGCGTAGGCGTCCAGGGTGGGAGAACCGTCCACGAGGTACGGCGTGGACTCGCGTCTCGGCCACCGCCGCGCTGTATTCGCTCTTCGACCTCACCCAGGTGCTGCCGTGCTCCGACGCAGAGCCGCGGCTCTTCGAGCCCTTCTTCACCACCCGGCCGCAGGGGCAAGGGCCTGCTCCATGCGCAAGGCGGCGATCTCCGCTTCCTGGGGAACTCGGCCGACGGCACGCGCTTCGTGCTCCTCGTCCCCGCGGCGTGAGGAGGTCCCGTCGGAGCCCGCGACCTGGTCCCTTCGCCACGGCCCGTCGATGCGGGGCGCGCCCTCAGCACCGATTCACGAGGCCTGATCAATGTACGGACTGACGGGCTGCCGTACCACGCGGCCGCTCAGCGGCGGCCTGGCTGTGTGCGTTCCCCTGGGGACACCGCGCAGCCTGGCGGACCTCGATGATCAGCCGGGCACGCCGACGACTGCGCGCACCTTCGCCAGCAGGGTCTCAGGCGCGAAGGGCTTGTGGAGCGCATCGGGCCCGAGGTCCTGCTCGGAGTACCCGGACATGAAGAGCACCCGGAGCCCCGGGCGGAGCGCGCGCAGCGCCTCGGCGAGTTGCCGCCCGTTCATCCCCGGCATCACCATGTCGGTCAGCAGCAGGTCGATGCCGTGGCCGTGCTTCGCGGCGAGCGCGAGCGCGTCGGCCCCAGAGCCGGCCTCGAGGACGGTGAAGCCCGCCTGCCGCAGGATGACGGCAGCCACCTTGCGCACCTGCGGCTCGTCCTCGACGAGGAGGATGGTCCGGTGGTCCTTCGCCGGCTCCGCGGTTGGTTCTGCGGCGGCGGCTGCGCTGGGGGCGAACGCGAGCGCTTCCTCCGTCGCCGGGAGGTAGATGGTGAAGGTCGCGCCGTGGCCCGGCTCGCTCTCGACCCAGATGCTGCCGCCCGCCTGTTTGACGATGCCGAACACCGTCGAGAGCCCGAGGCCGGTACCGCGGCCGGGGCCCTTGGTGGTGAAGAACGGCTCGAAGATGCGTGCGCGGGTCGCCGCGTTCATGCCCACGCCGGTGTCCGAGATGGTGAGGGCGAGGTACGGGCCCGGCCTGGTGTCGAGGTGGGTCCGGGCCCACGCCTCGTCGAGCGTCACCGGCGCGGTCGCGAGGGTCAGCTGGCCCCCGTCGGGCATCGAGTCGCGCGCGTTGACCACGAGGTTCATCACCATGTTCTCGAGCTGCGCGAAGTCGGCCCGGGTCCGCTGGCCCGCGCTGCCCGGCACCACCCGCAGCTCGATGTCTTCGCCGATGAGGCGCCGCAGCATCGACTCCATGCCAGCGAGCATCGCGTCGACGTCGACCACGCGCGTCTGCACCACCTGCTTGCGGCTGAAGGCCAGCAGCGCGCGGGTCAGCTCGGCCGCGCGCTCGGCGGCCGCGAGCACGTCGGCCAGGTCTTCGCGGCCGGGGTCGCCCTCGGCGAGCCGATCGGAGGCCAGCGAGGTCGCGCTCATGATGACCGAGAGGAGGTTGTTGAAGTCGTGCGCCACGCCACCCGCGAGGCGGCCGACGGCCTCCATCTTCTGGGACTGCCGGACCTGCTCCTCGAGCTGCACGCGCGCGCTGATGTCGCGCAGCGCCACCACCCGCGCCTGGCCGCCCTGCACCTGCACCGGCAGCGTGCGGACCTGCACCTCGCAGGGGTAGGTGCTGCCGTCGGCGCGCCGCGCTGCCGCGGTGTACGCGCTGTCGTCGCCCTTCGCGATGCGCGCCAGCACCTCGGGCACCGCCTCGGGCGCGATGAAGTCGACGAGGCGCTTGCCGATCAGCTGCCCGCGCGCGACCCCCGACAGGCCCTCGGCGGCGCGGTTCGCGGTGAGGATGACACCGTCGCGGTGGATGATCACCGCCTCGAAGGCTGCGTCGGCGAGCGCCTGGAGCAGGTCGGTGCTCTCACGGTACGCCGCCGTCGCTGCGTCGGCGCGAAGGCGATCGCCGAGGTCGTGAATGACGGCGCACACCAACTGCCCTCCGTCAGAGCCGGCGAGGCCCACCGTGGAGATCTCGCCCTCGAACCGTGAGCCGTCCTTGCGCACGAAGGTGAGCTGTCCGCTGAACGCCCCGGTCTGTTCGCGCTGCGACGCGCCTCGTTCGACCCGCGCGTCGCTCGCCAGCCGCAACACGTCGCGGTCGCGATTCACCAGTTCCGCGCGCGTGTAGCCGAAGAGCCGGCAGGCGCTGTCGTTACACCCCACGATGCGCCCGTCCCGGGTGAAGACGACGGCGTCCCCCAGCGCGTCAGCGAAACGGAGCAACTGTGAGTCCAGCGTGGCGAGCGACATCGGTTGATCAGGCTACTCGCGCGCCGGCGGTGTTTCGAAGTGCTTTTCGAGAGGAACTGCACGACGGGCGACCTCTCAGAACGAGACGTCCAGCGCGACGCGCGCGAGATGGGTGGGTGGGGCCCTGCCGTCGCCGAAGCGCACGGCCCAGTCGGCCTGGAGCTTCGCGAGGTGCCCGTTGAAGTAGACGTTGATCCCCGCCCCGACTTCCCGGCCCTGGTCGTGCACCAGCACGGCCCAGGCGGGGTCGCCAGAGAGGAAGCGGAGCTGGTCCCACCGCGCCGCGAACTCGACGTGGTCGGTCACCATCAAGCCGGCTTGTACGAGGTAGCCCCAGCCTGAGCGGGTGTATTCGCGCAGCGGCACGCCCTTGGCGATTCCCTCGTGGAACGGCGCGCTGGCCTGGCGCAGCAGCACCTCGGCGAGCAGCGAGAAGCCCCGGTACTTGAAGACCAGGTCGCCGGCGACGTGGAGCTGGTCGAAGCCGCCCAGCGTGAAGGTGGCGCCGGTGGTGCTCCGCTGTCGAGAGGTGTCCTGGTTGAAGGCCACCGCGACGCCGAGCGCGAGGCGCGGGTGGGGCGTGCGCACGAGGTCGCCTTCCACGTCGTCGTCGAAGGGGCCCAGCGGGCGAACGGTGACCCGCGCGGTGTAGAGAAAGCCGGGGTTCGGCTCGGGGGTGACCCGGTTCTTCCCCTGGCCGCCGAAGAGCCCCAGCGCGTACGAGAGCCGCCCGCCGAGCCCGAAGAGGTCCTGTGACGAGGCCATCACGCCCAGGTCGCGGTCGAGCGTCAGCTCCTGCACCACCTGCTGGCGATCGACGAGCTGGAGCGCGAACTCGCGAATGGTGCGCGCGCGATCGAAGGGCACGAAGAACTGGCCGGCGCGCAGCTGGAGATCGCGCCAGCCGGTGTACTCGAGGTAGGCGTCGAAGACCGGGCTGGCGATGCCGCTCTCGAAGTCGTTGGCGCCCAGCGCGAGCTGCACGAGGTACCCCACGTCGCGCGAGAGCACGTGGCCGCCCAGCGCCAGCCGCACCGTGCGCAGCGAGAGCTCATTCGACGCGGTGCCCTCGACCGCCGTCACCACGTCGCGCACCTGCACCCGCGCGCGGAGGTTCATCGAGTTCGCCTCGCCCTTCGAGACCGTGAGGCCGCGGCCCATCACCAGGGTGACCTGGACCTCGTCGGGCCGCGGGGGGAGGCCGCCGTCGAGGTCGGCCGGGTTGGCGATGGCGACCGTCGACACGAGCGCTGTCACTGCAAAGCATGTCCACTTCCGCATCGTCGGCTCCCGTCGAAGAACTAACGCCCCTCGGCGGCACAGTGGCGCGCGTCAAGGCCGTGGCGAAGTGGCAACAGGCTGACTTACAGCGCCGAGTTTCTCGGGCTCGTGGGAAGTGCTTCGCGGCCGCGGCGGGGGCGGCGTTGCGCTACACAGCGCCGATGCCCCGTCCCGTCATCGAGCCATTCCGCATCAAGGTGGTCGAGCAGATCAAGATGACCACCGCGGCCGAGCGGCGAGGGCTGCTCGCGGCGGCGAAGTACAACCTCTTCGCGCTCAAGGCCGAGGACGTCATCATCGACCTGCTGACCGACTCCGGGACCGGCGCGATGAGCGCCGAGCAGTGGGCGGCGATGATGCGCGGCGACGAGTCGTACGCGGGGGCCAAGAGCTACTTCCGCCTCCAGGAGGTCACCCACGCGCTGACCGGCATGGAGTTCATCTACCCCACGCACCAGGGCCGCGCGGCCGAGCGCATCCTCTGCGCGGTGATCCCCCTCAAAGAGAAGGTGGTCCTCTCCAACGGCCTCTTCGATACCACCCGCGCGAACATCGAGTCGCAGGGCGGCAGCGGCATCGACCTCCCGAACTCCGACGCGCTGACCGGCCACAAGGACTTCGGCGGCAACATGGACCTCAAGGCCTTCGACGCCGCGCTCCAGGAGAACGAGGGGAAGATCGCCTTCGTGGTGATGACCGTCACCAACAACACCATGGGCGGCCAGGCCGTCTCGATGAAGAACCTCGAGGCGGTCTCCGAGCGCTGCAAGCGCAAGAAGATCCTCCTCGTGCTCGACGCGTGCCGCTTCGCCGAGAACGCGTACCGCATCTGGCGCGACGAGCCCGACGGGCGCAAGGCGACGCTCGAGGCCACCGCGCAGGCGATGTTCGCGCTCGCCGACATCTTCACCATGAGCGCGAAGAAGGACGCCATCGTGAACATGGGCGGGCTGCTGGGCGTGCGCGACCCGGCGCTGGCCGAGCGCCTCAAGGTGAACCTCATTCTCACTGAGGGCTTCGTCACCTACGGCGGGCTCGCCGGCCGCGACCTCGACGCGATGGCCCAGGGCCTCAAGGAGGTGCTCGACGAGAACTACCTCGAGTACCGCTTCGCCGCGGCCCGCTACCTCGCGCGCGAGATGGAAGAGGACGGCCTGGTGGTGGTGCAGCCGACCGCGGCCCACGCGGTGTACATCGACGCCGGCGCCGCGCTCCCGCACCTGAAGTGCGACGACTTCCCCGGGCACTCGTTGGCCTGCGCGCTGTACCTGGCCGGCGGCATCCGCAGCTGTGAGATCGGCAACCTGATGTTCGGCTCCGGCGTCGAGCGCCAGCAGCTGGTGCGCCTGGCGATCCCCCGGCGCGTCTACACCCAGAGCCACATCGACTACGTCGGCGCCGTCGCCAAAGACGTGGCGAAGGTGCGCCACCTGCTGCCCGCGATGCGCATCGTCGCCGAGCCACCCAACCTGCGGCACTTCAGCGCCGAGCTGAAGCCGGCCACGCCCTTTCCCCTCTTCGAGTGAGCGCCACCATGTCGCTGCCCTTTCGGATTCTGTCTGCCCTCGCCGTGCTGCTGATCACCGCAGGCTGCGAGCCGCGCATCACCTCGCGGCTGACCCACGTGCCTCCCACCCCGAACGCCCCGGGCATCGACGAGCTGGCGCCCGACCCCAGCCAGGAGTTCAAGTCGGGGCGCTTCTCGCCCGACGGCGCGCAGATCGCCTTCCACGCGCTGATGAGCGGCACCCGCGACGTCATCGGCCTGATGAACGTCGACGGCACTGGAATGCAGGAGCTGGCGACGACCAACAGCCCGTTGAGCTCGGTCGCCTGGTCGCCCGACGGCAAGTTCATCTACTTCACCTCGAACGCCGGCATCGAGCAGCTCTCGGTCACCGGCGGCGCGCCCAGCCACGTCACCGACGCGGTCGAGGCCACGGAGATCGACGTCTCGCTCGACGGCGCGTGGCTGCTGTGGGTCAAGAGCGGCAACACGCTCGAGAGCCTCAAGCGCAACAAGCCCAACGCGGTCGCCACCGAAGAGGCCCACCACGGCCGCTACCCGCGCTTCGACGAGAACGGGTCGGTGCCCGGCTTCGTGTACGTCGGGCTCGACGGCGTGGGCCACCCGCTGCAGCGAGACCTGCTGGGGAGCGGCGGCCAGTCGGGCTTCGTGACCATGGACCTCGGCGCGTTCCCCTCGGTGTCGGTGCTCGGCGCCAACCAGTACGTCATCACCAGCCCCGCGGGCATCGAGCGCGTCACCCAGCAGGGCGCGCGCTCGCCCATCAGCGACGAGAAGGCCGCGATGAACGTCGACGCCTCGCGCGATGGGCTGCGCGTGCTCTACGTGGTCAGCGGCAAGAGCTCGTTGTTCGTCGCCGCCGGGTTCTGATCACCGGCGGATGCCGACCAGCATCCCGTCGGGCGTGGGAATACAGACCGTGTCGAAGTGCGCCTTCGCTTCTTCATGAAAGCGCCGCATGGCCTCCGCGCGCGGGGAGTCGTCGAGCAGGTGGCCGAAGAGGAACACGTTGTCGCCGATGAGCACGCCCCCCGGGCGGAGGTGCTTCGCCGCCCAGCGGCCGTAGAGGTCGTAGCTGTCCTTGTCGGCGTCGATGAAGATCGCGCAGAAGGGACCCTTCGCCTCGAGCGTGGGGAGCACGTCGACGCCGCGGCCGACGTGCACCGTGATGCGCCGCGATTCTCCGGCGGCGGCGATGACCTCGCGGGCGACCTGCGCGTGGCCAGCCTCGAACTCGATGGTGTGGAC
>JBBRUE010000394.1:0-6581 GCA_038248085.1 Myxococcales bacterium
CGTCGGACACGGAGGGTTCGACCCCCATATTCCCACGTCCTCCCGCCGGTGAGGCTTTTCAGTCGCTCAGCCGAAGCGCGCGAGCGCCGCGTCAAAGAGCGCCGTCTCGATGCGCTCGGCCTGAGGCTCGAGCAGCCCGGTGAAGTTGCAGGTCAGCCGGGTGTTGGTGCCGGTCTTCTGCGACGACACCACCTCCGCGAGCCCCGCGATGGGCTCGGTCGTGCGGCTCAGGGTCAGCACCCACGAGATGACCTGGCCCGGCTTGTACGCGCCCGTCACCGAGGCCGTGAAGCCGGCGCACGAGAGGTCGCGCGTCGTCGTGTTCTGCACGTTCTCGATCTCGATGGGGAAGACCTGGGCCACGCGGAACACGCGGCGCGGCGGTGTCCCCGTGGGGGCGACGAGGCCCTGCGCGTTCATCAACGAACGGGCGAGCTCATCGCGCATGCCGAGGTACTTCTTGTGCTCGCCCTCGCTGAGCGCGCCCTTCTTGGACTGCTCGTGGGTGATTCGAAACGCGGCGAGCCACTGCGCTGGATCCATGTCGCCCGACGTTACCAGCGCTGTGCGCGGTCGCGGCGATTCCGCGCGCCGTGAACCTACTCCCACCTACGTCCAGCCCGCGGGTCAGTGCGGGGTGAAGTCCTTCAGCGGTCCCGTGAGGATGCGGGCGAGCACGTCGGTGAAGACGGTCTCGGGCGGGCGCCCACCATCGATGACGGTGACGTGGGGCTCGACGAGCGAGAGGAAGATGCGGCGGACCTTCGTCAGCGCCTCGAGGTTCTCGAAGAGGTCCTGGCCTTCGCCGCGGGCGTGAATGCGCGCGAGGCACTGCTTCGGGTCGGCGTCGACGAGGAGCACCAGGTCGGGCTTCGGCGCGAAGGCGCGGTTCTGCGCGAGCAGCACCTGCGGGTCGAGGCCGCGCGCGCCCTGGTAGGCGACGGTGGAGTAGTAGTACCGGTCGATCACCACCACCGCCCCCCGCTCGAGGGCAGGCCGAAGGAGCTGGGCCACGTGCTCCCGGCGGTCGGCGATGAAGGCCGCGAGCTCGTCTTCGGGTGAGAGGCGCGCGGTGAAGCGGGCCTCGCGGATCTTCTTGCCCCAGGGGCCGTTGGTCGGCTCGCGCGTGCGCACCACCTCGAGACCCTGCGCCTCGGCCCAGTCGGCGAACAGGCGGGCCTGGGTCGACTTGCCGGACCCGTCGATGCCTTCGAATGCCAACAGGACGCCGTGGGGAAGTCGGTGGGACACGCGCCGCCGCGTAGCATGATGCGCGACCGTGACCACTCACCACCGACCGTGGACCGTCAATCACCCGGGCCCCCTCACGCCGCGCGCAGAAGGGCTGTGGACCATCGACGACGACGTGCCCGGCCTGCCCGGCGCCGGCCGCCGCATGAGCATCGTGCGGCGGCGCGACGGCTCGCTGCTCTTCTACAACGCCATCCCCATGCCCGAAGAGACGCTCACCCAGGTGCGCGCGCTCGGCACGCCTTCGCAGTTGGTGGTGCCCAACGCCTTTCACGCCCTCGACGCGCCCGCCTTCGCGCTGAAGCTGAACGTCGCGGTCTTCGCGCCGGACGCCGCGGTCGCGCCGCTCGCCCCCCGCCTGGCGTGTCGTTCGATCGCCGCGCTGCCGGCCGATGATGGGCTTCGCGTCTTCACGGTCGAGGGCTTCCGCACGAAGGAAGCGGTGCTGCTCGTCGACGGCACGCTGCTGGTGGCCGACCTCGTCACCAACGTGCCGCACGGGCGTGGGTTCGTCGCGCTGGTGATGCGCCTGGTCGGCTTCACCGGGCCGTCACCGAAGCTGCCGAAGCCGGTGCGCAAGCGCGTGCAGCAGGACGTGGCCGCCGTGCGCGCGCTCCTCGAGACGCTGGCGGATCAGCCCGGGCTCACCCGGCTGATCCCCACTCACGGCGCGTTGGTGGAACACGAAGTCCCTGCGGTCCTGCGGCGGATCGCCCTGGGCCTCTGAAGTCAATGGGCAGAACCCGCCGGTCGCGCTGGGCGCCATTAGGCATTCTCCGTAGGCGGGCGCACGCAAGGGGTCGACGTGGTGGGTGATGTGTTGGTGGTCGACGATTCTTCTCAAAGCCGCGAGGTGTTGTCGCTGCTGCTCACCTCGAATGGTCACTCGGTGCGCCTCGCCTCGGGCGGGCACGAGGCGCTGCGCCTGGCCCACCAGCGGGCGCCCGACCTCGTCTTGCTCGACCTGCACATGCCCGACCTCGACGGCTTCTCGGTGTGCCGCACGCTGCGCGAGCGCTGGGGTCGCGCGCAGCTCCCGGTGGTCTTCCATTCGTCGGCACAGGACCCGGTAAACCGGCTGAAGACCTTCGAGTCGAGCGCGGTCGACTTCGTCACCAAGCCCTTCCACTTCGAAGAGGTGCTCGCGCGCGTCGCGACCCACCTCGAGCTCAAGCGCAGCACCGCCCAGCTGGAGCGCGCCAACACGAAGCTGCAGCAGGTCGAAGTGGAGCGCCGGCGCTTCATCACCGCGCTGGTGCACGACATCAAGAATCCACTGACGCCGATGCTCACCAACACCGGGTGGCTCCTCGAGCAACCGATGGGAGACGTCGAGACCGCGGAGGTCCTGCGGGACCTGCACGTCGCGTCCCACCAACTCCACCGCATGGTGCTCTCGTTGCTCGACGTGTCGAAGGCCGCCGAGCGGGGCTTGACGGTGCGTCACCAGCAGGTGCCCCTCCGCGCGTGGCTCGACGACGCGTTGACGCTGCCGCGCCTGCAGCTGCGTTGCCAGCCCGGGCGGCTCCAGGTGACGGTGGGCGAGGGTGAGGGCCGCTTCGACCCGGCGCTGTTCGCGCGCGTGCTGCAGAACCTCATCGACAACGCGCTGAAGCATGCGCCACGCGAACAGCCCATTCGGGTCGAGCTGTCGCAGGGGCCGGGCGGCCTGCGCCTCGCAGTCGAAGACCGGGGGCCGGGGGTGCGCGCCTTGGACCGGGAACGCATCTTCGCCGCCTGGACGCAGCTCGAGGCGACCGTCCCGGGTTCGGCCGCGAGCTACGGCATCGGCCTGGCGTTCTGCCGGGACGCGGTCGAGGCCCACGGCGGGTCGATCGACGTCGAAGCGGCCGAGCCGCACGGGGCACGCTTCGTGGTGCGGGTGCCTCCGACCGCGGGGTGACAGCATCGCGACACGTGAGCAGGGGACAAGCCGCGAGCTGATTCTCGAGGGTCACGAAGTTGAAGTGGAGTCCGCGTGTCGCTCCGTCGGCGCGGACGGCCGCGGGCGGCGGCGCTGGGGAACGCGCGCTGGCCCCACCCCTGCACGGGACCGCTGCGTTCCACTACACTGGGAGCCAACCATGTCGCAGGCGGCGAAGTATGTGACGAGCGCGGAGTTCGAGCCGGTGCGGGTCGGGCTCGAGCGCTTGACCATCCGGGTCGAGGTGTTGAGCAATGACGTTCACCGGCTCACCAACCGCGTGGCCGACATCGCGGAAGACCTCACCGAGCTCCGCACCGACGTGAACGAGTTGCGCGGCGAGATGAACGAGCTGCGCACCGAGATGAACACGCGCTTCGACGCCCTGGGGAAAGCGGTCGCCGACGGGCACACCGCGGTGCTCTCGGCGTTGCTCACGCTGTCCCCGCGCTGAGCCCGGTCTACTTCCGCGACGCGGCCTGCTGCGCCTGGATGGCGGTCAGCGCGATGGTGAACACGATGTCGTCCACCAGGCAGCCGCGTGAGAGGTCGTTCACCGGCCGGTTGAGGCCCTGCAGCATCGGCCCCATGGCCACCACGCCGGCGCTGCGCTGCACGGCCTTGTAGGTGACGTTGCCGCTGTTGAGGTCGGGGAAGATGACGACCGTGGCCTTGCCCGCGACCGGCGAGTTCGGCGCCTTGGCGCGCGCCACCTCCGGCATCACCGCCGCGTCGTATTGCAGCGGCCCGTCGATGAGCAGGTCGGGCCGGCGCTGCTTCGCCAGCAGGGTGGCCTGCTGCACCTTCTCCACGTCTTCGCCGCCGCCGGAGATGCCCGTCGAGTACGAGAGCATCGCCACCCGCGGGTGGATGCCGAAGGCCGCCGCGGTGTCTGCGCTCTGGATGGCGATGTCTGCCAGCTGGTCGGCCGTGGGGTTGGGCACCACCGCGCAGTCGCCGAACACCAGCACCTGCTCCGGGAGGCACATGAAGAACACGCTCGAGACCAGGTTGCAGCCGGGCGTCGTCTTGATCAACTGCAGCGCGGGGCGAATGGTGTGCGCCGTGGTGTGCACCGCGCCGGACACCAGGCCGTCGGCCTCGCCCTGGGCCATCATCATCGTGCCCACCATGATGCTGTCCTGCAGCTCTTCCTCAGCGCGCTCGCGGGTCATGCCGCGGGCCTGGCGCCGCTCGATCAGCGACTCGAGGTAGCGCCCGGAGATCGACAGCGGGTCGATGATCTCGATCGACGGCGGCAGCTTCACCCCCAGCTTCTGCGCCTGCTCGTGGACCACCGCGGGCGCACCGAGCAGCACACAACGGGCGATGCCGCGCTCCTGCGCGATGGACGCCGCGGCGATGGTGCGGGGCTCGGTGCCCTCGGGCAGCACGATGCGCTTGTTGGCCTGGCGCGCCTCCTCGACCAGCCGCTGGCGGAAGGCGGGCGGGGACAGGCGGCGCGCGCGCTTCGACGACACCACGCTGCGCAGCCACGCCGGGTCGATGCGGTCGGCGACCACGTTCATCACCAACTCCACCCGCTCGCGATCGTCGATGGGGATCTGTCGATCGACGTTGCCCACCCGCGTCGCGGTCTGGAAGCTCCCCTCGTCTACCTCCAGCACCGGCAGCCCGAGGGCGAAGGCGGGCGCACACAGCTGCATCACCCGCTCGTTGGGCGTCACCGCGCCGGTGAGCACCAGGCCCGCGATGCGCATGCCGCCCAGCACCGCCAGCGCCACCGCGAGGATGATGTCGTCGCGATCGGCCGGGGTGATCAGCAGCCGATCGGGCGCGAAGACCTTCACCGAGTTGGGCACGGTCATCGCGCACAGCCGCACGTCGCGGAACCGCCGCGTGTGCATGTCGCCGGCGTGCAGCACCCGGGCGTTGATCGCCTCGGCGAGGTCCTTCACCCGCAGGGCCGAGAGGTCGTCGCGTGCGGGCACGGTCGCCACCGGGGTCATCTTCTCGGCCCTCACCGCCGCCGCCCAGGTGGCCAGCCGCTCCTCGTCGTCGCCGGGCACGCGGTTGAGGATGCAGCTCACCGGCCGGGCCTCGTCGAGGACCCCGAAGCCGCGCGCGGCGATCGACAGCGTGTCGGCGAGCTCGGCGGGCGACTGCTGCTCGAAGGGCGCGCCGACCAGCACCAGCTCGGCGTCGAGCGCGCGGACCATCAGGGTGTTGAGGCGCATCGAGTACGCGGCGCCGCTCTCGGGCACCATGCCCTCGACCACCAGCACGTCGGCGCCCTCAGCCGCGTCGTTGCACAGCGCGACGACCTGCTCGAGCAGGGTCTGCTCGTCGCCCGCCGAGAGCAGGTCTTCCACCAGCTTGCGCGCGAGGGGCACCGGGGGCTGGAGCGGTGAGCCGAGCTTGAGCAGGGCGATGCTGCGGTCGGTGGTGCGGGTGGCGATGGGCTTGGCGAAGGCGACGCGCACGCCCTGGCGATCGAGCGCGCGGACGAGCCCGAGGGCCGCGGTGGTGAGGCCGACGCTGCGACCAGCGGGAGCGACGAAGAGGGTACGGGGCATGGCGTTAGTCCTGGGCTGGGGTGACGAGCCGCGCCGTGTCGAGGGCGATCATCAGCTCTTCGTTGGTGGGCACCACGAGGGCCTGCGGCGTGGTGCTGGAGGTGATGCGGCCCGGCGCGCCGCGTACGGCCTTCTCGTTGGCCGCGGGGTCGAGGGTCAAGCCGAGGAAGCGCAGGTGGTCGACCACCGCCTGGCGCACCCGCACCGAGTTCTCCCCGATGCCGCCGGTGAAGACGAGCGCGTCGAGGCGGCCGAGGCTGACCATCAGGCCGGCGAGCTGTTTGGCGAGCACGAAGCAGAACACCTCGACGGCGAGCGCCGCGCGCGCGTGGCCCCGGGCCGCGGCCTCCTCGAGGGTGCGCATGTCGTTGGACAGGCCCGAGATGCCGAGCAGGCCGGACTTCTTGTTGAGAGCGTCGAGCACCTGCTCCGCGGTCATCCCGCCGACCCGCGACACGTGGCCGATGAGCGCGGGGTCGACCGAGCCCGAGCGCGTGCCCATCACCAGGCCTTCGAGCGGGGTGAGCCCCATGGTGGTGTCGAGGCTCTGGCCGTGGAGCACCGCCGCCGCCGAGCAGCCGTTGCCGAGGTGCGCGGTGAGGAAGGCGCCTTCGTTCGCGCCCAGGCCGAGGTGGGCCTGCGCCTGCGCGGTGACGTAGCGGTGGCTGGTGCCGTGGAAGCCGTAGCGGCGCACGCCGTGCTGCTCCAGCCACTCCAGCGGCACGGGGTAGGTGTACGCGCGCGCGGGCATCGTCTGGTGGAAGGCGGTGTCGAAGACGGCGACCTGGCGCAGCCAGGGAAAGAGCTCCTGTGCGATGCGAATGCCGAGGAGGTTGGGTGGGTTGTGCAGGGGCCCGAGCGGGACACAC
>JBBRUE010000395.1:0-6575 GCA_038248085.1 Myxococcales bacterium
AAACGCACGAACCGGAGATTGGTCCAAATTTGTCGGACCTCTGCGTCCAAGCGACCCGAATTCGCTGACGAACCCCTTAAGCCGAAACCAACCGAATCCCTACGGTGCCGCAGCAAGTTCGAATCCACCAGGAGCGAATTTCAACGGCTATGGGACAAGCCCGACATTTGGTTCAATTCCCGCTGGCGCAAACACCCCAAGCAACGGGTTTGGTGTGACCTATTCGCCCGGGACTAACCAGTCCACCGGTGGCTTTGCAGACCAGCGCACACCGCCACCTGTGACCGAAGCAAACGGTTACACGCAGGACCGGTTCGCAAACATCTACAACCGCGATAAACAACTCGTCGATGGCGAGGGCTACAACGTGCTGGCGCGCGAAGGGGTGCTGCTCATCGTTCCGATGCAGACGCCAGGCGTGGTGCGACTCATCGCGCACCTGCCCGATGCGCGACCCGACGCGCCACCCGTCATCGACCTGCCGATGCTCCAGCAGCTCGTCGACCGCCGGACCGGGCTGTCGACGAAGCTCTCTTCGCTGGGCTGGACCTCGGCCTTCTCTCCCAAACACTTCATGGCGGGGGCCCTGCGCCACGGGCACGTCTTCCTCGCGGGTGACGCGGCGCACATCCATTCGCCGGTGGGCGGGCAAGGGCTCAACACCGGCATCCAGGATGCCTACAACCTGATGTGGAAGCTGGCCCAGGTCCACCGTGGGGTCGCCGCGCCCGAGCTGCTCCACACCTACCAGCAGGAGCGCCACGCGGTGGGTGAGCGCATGATCCACGGCGTGCGTCGAGCCACCCGGGGCCTCACGCTCCGCGCGGGCGTGGCCCAGTGGCTGCGAAACAAGGTCGCAGCGGTGCTGTTGCGGTTCGCCTTCGTGCGCGACCGCATGGGCGCTCAGCTCGGCATGCTCCAACTGCGATACGCGCCGAGCGTCGCCACCGCGGGACACGGGTCTTCCGAAGCACCGCGCCCCGGTGAGCGCGCCGCACAGCAGGCCTCGACGCCGGCCCTCACGGAGCGGCTCCGCGGTCCCCATCACACGCTGCTCGTCTTTGACGGCCTCGATGCCGCGTTGACCGACGCCGAACGCCTCGCTGTCACTGCGCTGGTTGGTGGCCTGGCTCCCACCGCGGTCGAGGTGGTCCGCGTGCGGCGCCTGAGCGTGACGAGCGGCTCCGATCTCGCCGACCCCGACGGGGCGCTCCACCGGGCGTTCACGGCGCGGGGGCCGCTCCTGGTGTGGATCCGCCCGGACAAGTACGTGGGATTTCGAGGCGAGCCACGGTCGCTCGGGTCGCTGCGGGCGTACCTCGAAGGCGTCTTTGTGAACGTGCAAGCGCGGCCTTGTCGTCCGCTCTCCTGAACCCTCGCCGGCAGACCCAGACTCGTACGCGTGTCCCCTGTTCCAGCACGCGAAGCCCTGATGATCATCCCGCTCCCCGAGCACGTCCCCTGGTACCTGCGCCCGATGCTGTGGCTGACCCGGCGCATTACCGGGAAGGACCCGCTGCCGGCGCGGCTGCTGGCGTGGTTCCCGAAAGCGGCGATCGGCGCGGGCGTGTTTGAGCTCGCCGCCGCCGGGGCCCCGCGAGACCTCGACGGTCGTTGCCTCGCGATCGCCCGCATCGTGGCGAGCGTCGTCTCTGGCTGCCCGTTCTGTCTCGACATGAATGCCGCGACGTGGCGCCGGGCGGGCCTGCGCGCCGAGGAACTGCCGGTGCTCTTCGAAGAAACGACCGCTGACTACGGCACCCTCGGCGTGCGTGAGGCGCTCGCCGCTCGCTACGCGACGGCACTCTCGCTGACCCCGGTCGTTCTCCCGTCAGACCTGGCGCTTGCGCTCAACCGGCACTTCACGCCGCGCGAGGTGGTGGTGCTCGCGACCACCATCGCCCAGGTCAACTACTGGACGCGCTTCAACCAGGGCCTCGGCGTTCCGTCGGCGGGCTTCTTTGACGAGAGCGTCTGCCGGCTGCCCGCGCACCTCGAGGGTGGTAGGGCTGCGCCATGACCCGACGCTCGTTCGTCATGCTGCTCCCGCTCTTCGCCTTCAGCTGTGCGCACCGCATGTCGCCGATGCACCGCGGTGAGGGCATGCACCACCGCTTCGACGACCCAGCCGCGTGGGCCGCGCGCTTCGATGACCCCGGCCGCGACGCCTGGCAGAAGCCCGACGAGGTGCTTCGCGCCCTCGACCTCAAGCCCGACGCCCGCGTGGCCGACCTCGGGGCCGCGACCGGCTACTTCACGACTCGCCTGGCGCGAACGGTGCCCACTGGGAAGGTGTACGGCGTCGACGTCGAGGCCAGCATGGTGAGCTACCTCGACGAGCGCGCCCGAAAGGAGTCGCTCTCCAACGTCATCGGCGTCCAGGGCAGCGCCACCAGCCCGAACCTCCCCGAGGCGGTCGATGTCGTGCTGGTCGTCGACACGTACCACCACATCAGTGACCGCCAGGCCTACTTCCAGGGCGTCGCACAGAAACTGCGGCCAGGCGGGCGCGTCGCCATCATCGACTTTCGTCGCGGCCAGCCCATGGGCCCTCCGGACGAACACAAGCTGCCAGAGGAGCAAGTGAAGGCCGAGTTTCGCGAGGCGGGCTTCACCCTCACGGCGGAGCACACCTTCCTGCCCAACCAGTACTTCCTCGTCTTCTCACGACCGTAGTGGGTCGGGTGGTTTCCCCACGCTGACAGGAGCGGTCCGTCTGGCCCCGGGGGTGGTGCGGAACCCATGCAGGCTTCAGCAACCGCCAGACCTTGCGCTTCGCCCTCGGGCGGTACGTGCCCTGCATTCCTCGAAGGTGCGTCGGCCCGCACTCCCGAGGAACACCATGTTGGCTTCAGTCAGGCTTCGGACGCGCATCATCCTGGGGTTCGCTGCCGTCACCGCCATCACCGCGATGGCCGCGACGATCGTGTTCGTCTACGCAAACGCCGCCCTCGACCGCTCACGCGTTGCCGCCGAGCAACTGGCCCCGGAGGCTGCGCTGCTGGTGGACCTCGAGCGGACCCTGCTGACCACCCATGGCGCGATGCGGGCCTTTCGTCACTCACGAGAGGCGACCGACCTCGCAGAGGTCAAGACCGGGCTCTCTGCCGCGCTTCAACTGGTGGGCAAGGCCGGGCAGCTCTCGGACGCCGAGCCGGGCCTCACGCGGCTCCGGGCGCTGGTTGCCGACGCGCGGTCCACGCTCGAAGAAATCTCCCGCCAAACCTCGACCATGGACGGTGGGAGAGCCATCGACGACGAGGCGCTGGGCGCGTGCCTCGACCTCTGTCGATCGTTCACGGAGCGGGTCCACGTGCTGGCCAACGCCGAGGCCTCAGCCAGCGTCGCGGCCTCGCGCGAGAACGCGACGTCCATGGCGCAGCTGCGCGTGCTCGTCGGCTCCGGCGCGTCCTTCGCCATTCTCTTCGGTGGCATCGTCGCCCTGTGGCTGTCGCGGCAGATCACCCGGCCGATCAACTACGTGGTCGACGCGCTCACCCAGAGCGCGAGCCAGGTGACGTCGGCCTCGAACCTGGTCGCCTCGTCGAGCCAGCAGATGGCCGGGGGCGCGAGCAAGCAGGCCGCGAATCTCGAGGAGATCTCCGCGTCACTCGAGGAGGTCACCTCGATGACGACGCAGAACGCCGACAGCGCTCACCGGGCCCACCTCGGCGCGCAGGAGGCTGCTCAGGCCGCCAGCAAGGGCGCCGAGGGCATGGCCCGCATGGGCGCGGCGATTGGAAAGATCCGCGCCTCCGCAGGCGAGACGGTGAAGATCATCCGCACCATCGACGAGATCGCCTTTCAGACCAACTTGCTGGCGCTCAACGCGGCGGTCGAGGCGGCTCGGGCCGGTGAATCCGGCAAGGGGTTCGCAGTAGTGGCCGAGGAAGTGCGGCGCCTCGCCCAGCGCAGCTCCGAGGCGGCGAAGACGACCGCGGCGCTGCTCGAGGAGAGCCGCCGGAACGCCGAGCACGGGGTCGCGGTCTCCTCCGAAGTCGAGACCGTTCTGCGCGACATCATCAGCCGGGTGGCGAGCGTGTCCGCGCTGGTGGCCGATGTCGCCTCGGCGAGCGACCAGCAGGCGACTGGCGTGCGCGAAATCAACGGCGCGGTCGCCCAACTCGACGGCATCACCCAGGCCAACGCGGCGAGCGCTGAGGAGTCGGCCTCAGCCAGCGAAGAACTCTCGGCCCAGGCCGTCGAGCTGCACCACATGGTCGCGGAGCTCTTCGACCTGCTCAACGGCACTGGCGCCGAGACTCAACCCGCGGCCCCTCCTGTCGGCCACCTCGCCATCGCGTGAGTCGGCCTCGACGCCTCGGGCTTGACCGCGATCAAGCCTTCGGGGCGTCACCTGACCCGGCGCCTCCGAAAGAGAACCCCCCCGGCCTCGACGGGCTCGAACCGGCATGAAACGAGAAATCACCATCAAGGAATTCGTCCACGATCTCCTCGCCCGCATCGAAGAGGCGAAGACCATCGACTGCTGCAAGGCCGAGCTCAAGACCTTCGCCGAGCTCGCGGCGCGGAAGATGCCCGACGAGAAGATCACCGTAGATTGGAAAACGCCGCACTGACGGCCCTGTCGCCATGTGCGAGCTGTTCTGCATGTCAGCTCAGTACCCGACCAACGTGCGGCTCTCGTTGGCTGAGCTCGCCAGCCACGGCGGAGGCACCGGTCCACATCGCGACGGGTGGGGTGTCGCCTTCCTCCAACAAGGGGACGTGCAGTTGGTGCGCGAGCCACAAGCCGCCCACGACAGCGCGTGCCTCGCCTTCCTGAGGCGCCAGGAGTTCTCGAGCCACACGGTCGTCGCGCACGTACGCAAGGCCACCCAGGGGCCACGGCTGTTGCGCAACACGCAGCCCTTCATTCGGGAACTCGGCGGCGTGGTGCATGTCTTCGCGCACAACGGAACGCTCACGGGCATCGAGCAGGATCCGCAGGTTCCGGTGCGGCGCTTCCGGCCGGTGGGCGACACCGACTCGGAGCACGCCTTCTGCGCCTTGCTCGAGCGCCTGGCGCCGCTGTGGGAGCGCGGGCGCCCCAGCCTCGAGGCGCGCGTGCTTCAGGTCGCCGAGTTCGCGGCTCACTTGCGGACCCTCGGCCAGGCCAACTTCATCTACCCCGACGGTGACGCCGTGTTCGCCCATGGGCACCGCCGCCGAAACGAGGCCGGGGTCCTGGCGCCACCGGGTCTTCACGTCCTCTGTCGCAGTTGCCACCCCGACAGCGCTGCGTTGAACATCGAGGGGCTGTCCATCGCCCCAGGTGACGACCAGCATGTGGCATTGCTGGCCAGCGTGCCCCTCAGCAGCGAGCCCTGGGAGCCGCTTCGCGAAGGTGAACTCGTCGTCCTTCGCGAAGGCCGCGTGGTCCTGCGCCAGCTGTGAGGTTGGCGTGCACCAGGCCTCTCTGAATTGAATCCCGCCGGGCGCGCCGTGGCTCTGGGAGCACCATGAAGACGCCGCAGACCCCCGCCGAGTTGTTGCGCAACAGCCGCCGCGCCTCGACCTCAGGAACCGACCTCCTCACCATCGGGCTTGGGGTGGGCGCGATGGGGCTCGCCGGCGCAGTGCTCGGCGCGGTGTGCCCGCTGTGCGTGGTGGCCACCCCGGCGCTGCTCGGGGCCGGCGCGCTTCAGAAACTCCGCGGCCTGGTGCTCTCGCGCCGGGCGAAGAACCCCGAGGCCGGCGATCGGCTCGAAGTCCCTGAAAGGCAGACCCCATGACCCAGTCGTCTCCGCATCACCGTCAACTCATCGAACAGGGCGCGCTGTTGCTCGACGTCCGCACGCCCGCGGAGTTCAGCGAAGGCCACGTGCCGCACGCGCTCAACATTCCCGTGCAGGAGCTGCCCGCGCGCCTCGGCGAGGTCGGCTCCACCAAGCGCCCCATCGTCGTCTACTGCCGCAGCGGCGGGCGCAGCGGCGCGGCCACGCAGATCCTCCGCAAGGCGGGCTACGAGGTCCGCGACATCGGGCCGATGACGGCCTGGTGAGCGCAGCCCGTCACTCAGGGCGTCCACTGCGCGTCGACCACGGCCCCACCGCTGACCGGCACCACCAGCGGAACCGGCGTCCCCGGGGTGTTGGGCGTCAGCAGCGCCAGCTCCTGCACCCCGTCGACGCGCCAGTCGCCGAAGAAGGCGAGCTCCCCCGACGGTGACCAGGTGAAGTCGTTGACGTTGCCGTTGAGCACCAGCGGGCTGAGCCGAACCTGCGGCCCGTTGGGCAGGGGCAGGGTGTACGGCTCGAACTGCAGGCCGCCGACGTCGTAGTTCGCGCCGAACGCGAGGGTGTTGCCGGCGTTGTTGAAAGACAGGGTCCGGTTGAAGTCGGGCCGCCGGGTCGCGACCGCGGTCCCTGCGCTCACCCGCACCGACGGGGGCCCCGCGACGAGCGAGACGGTCGCGATCTCGTAGGCCTGGGCCAACGCGGTATCGACGCTGAAGGCGACGGTGATCCCGTCGGGCGCGATGCCATAGCTGCCGACGTAGCCGGTGACGGTGACTCCATCGGGCGTGCCCGGGACCGGACCGAAGCCAGTGCCGGCCGGCGTGATGCGCGTCA
>JBBRUE010000396.1:0-6570 GCA_038248085.1 Myxococcales bacterium
GCGAAGCGGGCATCGAAGTGCGAGCGCAACGCCCGGGCTTCGGCCGCGAAGGAGTCGACGACGAGGAGCCTCACGTCAGTTGCAGCTCAGGTTGCTGGCGAAGCTGCCGGTCGGCGTCGAGCCGCTCCCCGCGTAGTAGAGCTTCGAGAAGGCCGCCCAGTTGGTGAACCCGCTCTTGTCGCCGGGACGGCAGGCGGGGTCGGCCAGACAGGAGCCGGTGGTGACCGGGAGCTCGACCGCCGAGCCGAGCGGCGTGCGCCCGCCCGTGAGATCCGAGGTGCGGGTCATCACCTGCCGGGTGAAGCCCGAGCTGTCGACCACGTAGCGGATCGCCGACATCCAGATGCCGGTGGCGGTGGCGCTGGTGCGCGGCCGGAGAATGGAGCTCACCCCGTTCTGCGTCGCGTACTCGAGGTAGGCGTAGTGCCACGACTGATCGTTGGTCAGCCAGTAGTCGAGGTCGGACTGCGGCGTCGTCGTGCCCGGGTCGCGGGTGACGTAGGCCACGAAGAACTGGTCGGCCGCCGCGCCGTCACGGAAGAAGGTGACGTCGGGCTCGGTCAGCACGCGCGGAGCGGCGGTGGAGTAGGCGACGATCTCCGTCTCCTTGCTGCCGCCGTTCTCGTTGACGCGGAAGAAGTTGAGGCTCGTGGCGGTCGAGACGTACGAGATGCCGAGGCGCGCCTGCGTGGTGGTCGCCGCGCAGGTCTGCGAGGGAGCCCAATCGACGTGCGCCGAGTCGGCGCCCACGCCGGGCAGCGCGGTGGTCGAGGGCGAGATGGTGGTGGAGCTCAAGACCGTCGAGGCGCAGCCCGGTGCGCGGAGTTCCCACGCCGCTCCGATGAGGCAGGCCTCGACCTGGGCCATCTTGAGGCCGGTGCCGTTCTCCCGCCACACCAGCACCACGCGCCGGCCGTTCCCCCGCACCACGCGGAGCGAATCGAGCGTCTGGCGCGTCGAGCCGACGAACTGCGTGTAGCGGTACGCACGCTGAGTGCCCACGGAGTCGACGTAGTAGAGATCGATCTCCGAGTTGTTGATCGCCCAGATGCCCGCGGCGATGAAGCCGTCGCCGGCCTGCGCGAAGTCGACGTCGGCGTAGGTCAGCCCGGTGAAGGCGGTGCTGCCGCCGCTCGGGAGCCCCGTCGTGTCGAGCCGCTGGAAGTTGATGCCGCTGGCGCCCCCGCCCATCAGCAGCGCGCCGCCCACCAGCGCGTCCGTTCCGCTCCCGGTGGCGCCGCCCGCGCAGCTGGCCGCCGAGTAGTAGAAGGGCCGCACCTCGAGGTCGGTGTACGCCGTGCCGCCCACGTTGGTGGTGCTGGTGAGCACCGGCTCGTCGGTGATGCCATCGCAGTCATTGTCGAGGCCGTCGCACGCCGCGGAAGTCGAGGCCCCCGCGGTCGCGCTGCACACCACGCCGGTGTGGGCCGCGTTGCAGACGTTGGTGCCGTTGCGCAGACACACCCCGAGCCCCGCGCTGCAGCCCGTGCCCAGGCCGGTGAAGCCCTCGTCGGTGGTGCCGTTGCAGTTGTCGTCGAGGCCGTTGCAGCTCTCGGTGCCCGGCGCGACGTTGCGCACGCAGGTGACGGTGGCCGTCTGGCAGGTGAGCGTGCCCGGCGCGCAGACGCCGGACTGGCCGGTGCTGCACGCGCCGCCGCCGCCGGGGTTGCCCTCGTCGATGCCGTTTGCGCAGTTGTCGTCCACTCCGTTGCAGAGCTCCGCGGCGGTGGGCTTGATCGCCGAGCTCGCGTCGTTGCAGTCGGCGTTGTTGGTGACGCGCCCCGCGACGGCGCCGCACGAGACGATCGCCGACGAACCCGAAGCGCCGAAGCCGTCGGTGTCGGCGTCCACGTAGTAGCTCTGGGTGGGCAGGCCGTTGTCGATGCCGCCGACGCAGTCGTCGTCGACGCCATTGCACACCTCGGCGACGCCGGGGTGCACGTTGATGTTCGCGTCGTTGCAGTCGTTGCCGTTGGTCACCTTGCCGCTGACCGCGACGCACGACGACTGGGGCGCCATGACGTTGGCCCCGTACCCGTCGCCGTCGAGGTCCGGGTAGTAGTTGAGGAACAAGAGCCCCTCATCCGTCTAAAGGTTGCAGTTGTCGTCGACGCCGTTGCACAGCTCGGTGGCAGTCGGCTTGATCGCCGCGTTCATGTCATTGCAGTCGAGGTTGTTGGTGACGCGCCCGGCGACCGCGCTGCACGAGGCCTGAGCGAGCGAACCCGACGCGCCGTACCCGTCACCATCGGAGTCGACGTAGTAGCCCTGCGTAGGGAGCCCTTCGTCGGCCGCGCCGCTGCAGTTGTCGTCGACGCCATTGCAGACCTCGGCGCGGCCCGGGTTCACCCCGGCGTTGGCGTCGTTGCAGTCGGTGTGGTTCGTCACCCGCCCGGCGATCGGCGTGCAGCTGCTCTGCGCGGAGGCGGTGGACGAGCCGAAGGCGTCGCCGTCGGCGTCCGGGTAGTAGTCGACGAAGGTGAGGCCCTCGTCCGTCTGGCCGTTGCAGTTGTCGTCGACGCCGTTGCACGTCTCGGGCGCCATCGGCTTCACCGCGGGGTTGGCGTCGTTGCAGTCGGTGTTGTTGGTGACCTTCCCGGAGACGGCGGCACAGGCCGACTGGGGTTGCGAGCCTGCAGCACCGAAGCCGTCGCCATCCGCGTCGACGTAGTACTGCGAGAAGGTCAGTCCGTCGTCCGGCCCACCGGCGCAGTTGTCGTCGATGCCGTTGCAGATCTCGGTGGCCGTGGGCTTCACCTGCGCCGAGGCGTCGTTGCAGTCCTGGTTGTTGGTCACCTTGCCCGGCACCGCGAGGCACGACGACTGGGGGGCGGCTCCCGCGGCGCCGAAGCCGTCGCCATCCGCGTCGGGGTAGTAGGTCGCGAAGGTGAGCCCCTCGTCGACCTGGGTGTCGCAGTCGTCGTCGGCGCCGTTGCAGACCTCTGGAGCGCCCGGCTTGGTGGTCGCGCTCTGGTCGTTGCAGTCGCTGTTGTTCATCACCTTGCCCAGCACCGGGGCGCAGCTGCTCTCGGACTGGGCCAGCGCGTCTCCGTAGCCGTCGCCGTCGACGTCCGGGTAGTAGCTGACGAAGGCGATGCCGTTGTCCATCTGGCCGTCGCAGTTGTCGTCGGCCTTGTTGCAGAGCTCGACCGCGCCCGGCTTGATGGTCGGGTCGGCGTCGTTGCAGTCACCGGGGTTGCTCACCCGCCCCTGCACGGTGGTCTGGCACGAGTGCACCGGAGCGGAGGTCGCGGCCCCGAAGCCGTCGCCGTCGGCGTCGACATAGAAGTCCTGGAAGGGGATGCCGTTGTCGGGCGTGCCGTCGCAGTCATCGTCGATGCCATTGCAGGTCTCGGCCTGCCCCGGGCGGATGCTGGGGTTGGTGTCGTCGCAGTCACCGGCCTGCGTGACGTTGCCCGCGGGAGGCGCCTTGCAGCCCTCGCCGGTCTTCACCGAGCCGACCCCGTCACCGTCGGCGTCGCGGAAGTAGCCGACGACCGGGAGCCCTTCGTCGATCTGCCCGTTGCACGAGTCGTCGATGCCGTTGCACAGCTCGAGCGCGCCGGGGAACGCGAGCGGGTCGTTGTCGTTGCAGTCGACCATCGCCTGGCTGGAGCAGTCGCCCGTGCCGGGGAAGCCGTCACCGTCGGTGTCGAGGCACACGGTGGTCGGCAACGGCATGAAGCCGGCGTCCACGACCGGGTTCAGACGGTTCTCTTTTCCACATGCCGTGGCGACGAGCGCCAAGCACACCATGATCAGACTGCGATTCATCGAGACTCCCCGGGCCGGGGACCCCTGTACCTGACCCTGACGGGTGTGGGCAAACCCCCGACCCCGGGGTACGTCGCCCTGGTGCCTCGGGTGCTCTTCATCGAGAACCACGACTCGTTCTCGTGGAACGTGATCGACGCCCTGCCCTTCGAGCGGGGGGAGATCGTCGTGGCCCGGGCTGATCAGGCCCAGCTCGAGGGCTTCGACGCGGTGGTGATGGGCCCCGGCCCGACCGATCCTGAGCGCGCCGGCCTCGTCGGCCTGGTGCAGGAGATCGCCCGCCGCGGCCTCCCTTTCCTTGGGGTCTGCCTGGGGCATCAGGCGCTGGGGTTGGCCTTCGGAGCGACCCTTCAACGCTCGGTTCCTTCCCACGGCAAACGCGCCGTCGCGCACTTCAGAGGCACCCAGCGCTTCGTGGGGACCGACGGGCCGCTCGAGGTGATGCGCTACCACTCGCTCTCGTTGACGGAGGTGAAGTCACCGCTGCGCGTCGTCGCGACGCTCGAGGACGGCACGGTGATGGCGGTGGAGCACGAGTCGTTGCCGATGGCGGGCGTGCAGTTCCACCCCGACTCGTTCGGCACGCCGCGCGGCCGCGAGCTGCTCGCCTCGTTCTTCAAGACGCCTTCCCTCTCCCTGCGACAGCGGGGAGCGGGCCAGGGTGAGGGGCCAGCCGGGCCACCGTCCCTCAGTCACCGAATCCGTCTCTCGTCCCTGCGATCCTCCGACGACGTCGCGCTGCTGGCCCCGGGCTTCTCGGGCCAACCGACCTGGACGCTGATCGAAGACCTCGCGCCCTCCCCGAGCGGAGCGCTCTGGTTCGCGCGCGCGGAATCGCCACCTCAACGCTTCACGGGCCGAATCCGCCCGGTGACGCCGGTGTTCGATCTCCAGTCGCCGGCGCCGAAGATCGAGCTCGACGAGCGGGGGTTCCTCGACGGGGTGAGCACCATCCGCCAGCGCATCGCGGCGGGCGACGTGTACCAGGTCAACCTGACGCTGCGGGCGGCGCTCACCGTCACCGACGGACCCTCGCTGCTGACGCACCTGTGCCGGCGCGCGGTGCCGCGCTTCGCGGCGTGGGTCAAGTCGCGCCACGTGGGTGAGTTCGTCTCCGCCAGTCCGGAGCTGCTGGTCGAGACGCGCGATCGCTGGATCCACGTCGAGCCGATGAAGGGCACCGCGGCGCCGTCGCAGCGGGCGTGGCTCGAGGCGAGCGAGAAAGACCGCGCCGAGCTGGCGATGATCACCGACCTGCTGCGCGACGACCTCCACCGGGTCTGCGAACCGCGCTCGGTGCGCGTCACCAACGAGCGGCGCTTCATCGAGCTGCCGTACGCGCTCCAGGCGGTCAGCGACGTGGAGGGAACGCTCCGTGCGGAGCTGTCGCTGCAGGACGTGCTGCGCGGCGTGCACCCGGGAGGCTCAGTCACCGGCGCGCCGCGGGAGGCCGCCCTCGCGGTGATCGCCCAGCTCGAGCCGACGCCCCGCGGCGCCTACTGCGGGACCCTCGGGCTCGAGCTCGACGGGGCGTCCCGGTTCGCGCTGCTGATCCGCACGGCGGAGCGGCTGGCCGGGGGCTGGCGCTACGGCGTCGGCAACGGCATCACCTGGGACTCGGACCCGCTCGCCGAGCTGCAGGAAGTCCGGCTCAAGCTCGGCGCACTCGGAGATCAGCCGCGCTGATCAGCCGGCGTCGATGGCCGACGAGAAAAGAACCTGCGGGACACCGAAGCGTGAGGATGGCTCCCGTGCGTTCTGCATCGACAGGCAGAGGGCCGTTGCTGACCCGGCGCCGCGCGTAGGTCACGATGCGCTTGCCCATGCGCCTCTTCCCCCTGTCTGGCCCGCGTCCAACGAAGAGCCATGCCGAGCAGTCCCTGTACGAGTCGCTCTCGGCCGTGACGCTTCCCTGGACGGCTTTCCACTCATTGCGATTGCGCATGAAGGGCAGTTGGGAAGGTGAAGGCGACTTCGTCATCGCCGACCCCAACGCGGGGTTGCTGGTGCTGGAGGTGAAGGGCGGGAGCATCGAACTGCGCGACGGGAAGTGGCTGCAGAACGGCCGGGCGATCGACCATCCGCCGCGCGATCAGGCGCTCGGGTTCGTCAGGCACCTGGTGGATGCACTGCGGGAGGCGGGCTGTGAGACGCCTCCGTTCGGGGTGGCCTGCGTGTTCCCGGACTGTGAGTTCTCGGTGCCGCCCGCGAACGGCGATCTCCGTGAGGTGGTGCTGGGTCGCCGGGATCTGGCGTACCTGGAGCAGGCCTTGCCGCCAGTGTTCAAGGCCGCGGTGCGAGGCGGGCGCCCGCCGCAGAACCGGAAGTGGATCGAGCAACTCAAGACGCTCTGGGGCGACTCGTGGGTGCCGACGGTGCACCTCGCTGACCGGGTCGAGGATTCGGTCGAACGAACGGTGGCGCTCGATGAAAAGCAGTACCGCTTGCTGGAGATGGCCGGGGGGACGCCGCGGGCGCTGGTCGAGGGTGCGGCCGGGAGTGGGAAGACCCTCGTCGCCATGGAACTGTGTCGGCGCCGCGCGGCATCGGGTCAGCGCGCGCTGTACGTGTGCTTCACCGACGCGCTGGCGAAGGCGGTCCAGAAGCAGTTCGGCGAGACGACGGGCCTGCGCGCGACTTCGGTGCGACAACTGGCGGTCGACCTCCTGCGGGGATCGGGCGCCACCATTCCTCCACCTGACAAGAAGTTCTGGGACGAGGTGTCATGGAGCGCGGCGTGTGACGCACTGCCAGCCGAGGCCGAGCGGCCAGACCTGGTCGTGGTCGACGAGGGAC
>JBBRUE010000397.1:0-6553 GCA_038248085.1 Myxococcales bacterium
AGGTCTGGGCCATGCCCAAGGCGCGCGCGGGGCCGGCGTCGGGGTTGCAGCCGGCGGTGGGGCAGCAGTTGAGCGCGCGCAGGCGATCGCCGCGGAGGAAGCCGGCGTCGGCGCCGAGGTGCGAGAGCTGCACGTCGACGGTGGGGGTCACGCCCACGCCGGCGTTCACGCCTCCGGGGCTCGAGGGGTAGACCTTCGCCGCGCCCGACGCGTGCGCGCGGTTCTCGACCCACAGCACCGCGCCGTCGGTGGCGTCGATGGCCACGTGCCAGCTCTCGGAGTTCTTCAGCGTCGGCACGAAGGTGAGGAAGCCGGCGTGGAGCGCGCCGTTCACCACGAAGGCCTTCCGCGCCACGCCGCCGTACGGCACGCCGTCGCTGCGCAGCCACGCGCCGTCGACCTCGTGGGTCGCGAGCTCGAGGGCCTGCGCGGCGCCCACGCGGCCGGCGAGCTTCACCTCGGTGAAGTGCTTGAGGCTCGACGACACGCGCACCACGCGCTGCTGCTCGTCGAAGGTGACGAGCACGCGGCCGCCGTGCACCTCGAGGCCATCGACGCGCTGGACCAGCTGCACCGTGCCGCCGAAGCGGGTCGAGAGGAGCCGGCCGACCGTCAACGTCGAGCGCGCGTCGAGGCCGAGCTCGGCCTGGCGCGACGCGGCGAACCGGAGCGCGGCGTCACCCGGGGTGCCGACGAGCGGCGGGGTGAGGACACCGGTCTGAAAGGTGACCGGCGCGGCGGCGAGAACGAGGAGGACGGGGAGCCACATGGGCGGCGGCTGTAGGCGCTCGGGTCGGTCCGCGCAAGGTGGCGGGCTGTCGCGACGAGTCGAAGATGAACGGGCCGTGGATGCTGCGTGGTGTGCTTCGGGAGGACGGACTCACGTCGAGTCTCCCGGCTGGCCATCGACGGCGCGATGAGGCCTCGCTCGCCGAGGTGTCGAGGCGACCGACCAGCAGCTCGACGGCGACCCGCTTCTGACCGAAGGTCACTTCGCCGGCGCGGGCGCCAGTGACTCGCAGACCGCGATCGCCTCGTCGAGCTGACCTGCCGCCAGCGACTTCGCCGCGGTACAGCCGTAGCCCGGCTCCACCGCCCAGTTCAGGGTCTGGAACCCGAAGCCGCGCTCGTCCCGGGTCACCACCAGCCACGAGTGCGGGTTTCGTCGCACTTCGACCACGGTCATGAACTGCCCGAGCATCTCGGCGAGCTTCGCGGGGTCGCGCAGCTCGGTGGGTGAGCTCTCGAGCAGCTGCAGCTCGACGCCGTTCGGCAGGTGGAGCTCGGCCATCGTCTGCTGAGGGGGGGCGCCGGCGGCGCCGAACTTCGCGGTGCGGGTCTTCGTCTTCGCTGGGAACTTGATGGTCCCGTCGCGCGGGAACCGGTTCTTACCCAGCGCGTTGAGCGTCTTCTGCGTCCACTGGCTGGTGTCGACCGGGCGCGGCACTCCGGCGTCGGGCGGGGGGGCTGCGGCGAGGCTCAAGAGCAGCGCGAAGGAAGAGAGCATCTGCCGAAGCTAGCCCAGCGGTGCCCGTCACCGGAGCTTGACGCGCACGGTGGTGACCACGCTGGTCCCCGCCACCACGAACGTCGCGCTGGCATGTTCAGTGTCGTCGACAGTGCTCGCGCGAACGACATAGGTGCCCGGCGCGAGCAGCACGCGGGCCTCGCCCCGCTCGAAGAGGTCCCACGCGACGACTGTGCCGCCGCGGGTGACGGTCACCCTCACGTCTTCGGCGCGCTTCCCGCCGGGCTCGAAGACCTCGATGACCACGCGGGCGCGGTCGTACTTCCACTTCAGCGCGAGGGGCGCCGGGTGTGGCACGCGGAGGCGCTGCTCGAAGGCAGGGCAGGTGCTGTCGATCATCAGGTCGCCGCGGCGGCGCGGTTCGTTGACGCCGAAGGTCTCGTAGAGCCAATGGCAGTACCGCGGTGACGACTCGTCGACGCGCTCCTTGAAGCCCGACTCGCAGTCTTCTTCGAAGCGGAGCAGGTACTCACCGGTCCCCGCCTCGAGCTCGAAGTCGCCGCTCGGCTCGATGTTGAACGGCACCTTGAGCTCGTCGAGTTCACAGGTGATCTCGCCGTGGTCGAAGGGAACCTCAGGCACCGCTCCTTTGATCAGCGGTGCGCCCCGGTAGGGCGTGAGCAAGGTCGCGGTGCCGGTCACCGTGCGCCCGCCGAGCTCGACGTGACCGCGCACGCGGTGCTCGGGCGCGAGGGGTACGACGAGCTTCACGGGTGCCGGCGGCCGCGGGTTGAACTCGAAGTCCTGCCCGGCGTGGCCCTCGGCCTCCACCACCAGGCGATGCGTCCCGGGGGTGAGGCCCGTCGCGGTGAACTGACCCGGGCCGTCCTGGTGGAAGGGGCTGATCACCACTTCGTCCTTCGCGTCGGGCCACTTGAAGCGGGCCGAGAGCGGAGCGCCGGTCTCCGAGTCGACGACCGTCACCTTCAGCTCACTCGAGGGGACCAGCGTCAGCGTGAGGGGCTCGCGCGGCGGGTAGGCGAAGACCATCGCCCGCGAGGTGCCGTGCTCGCCGCACCAACTCGACCGCCGCTTCATCGGGGAGCGTCCCCCAGAGGGAATCGATCGGCGCCTCGTGCCGGCTCCCAGGCATGCGCAGCACCGGCGTCTGCTTCGCGCGTGGGTAGAACAGCAACTCGGCGCCCGCGAGTGGTTTCCCGTCGGCGCCGACCAACCGCCCACGCACCTCTGAGGGCTCGTCCGCCACGGCCAACGTGGCCGCGAGCACCACCAGCAGGCAGCAGCTGGCGCGCGCGGAGCTCACCTCAGCTGACGGCCTTCACCAGGCAGTAGTCCTTCTTGCCCTTCTGCAGCAGGAGGTACCGGCCGTTGATCAGCTGGTCCGCCCCGATGGTCAGCTTCGGGTCGGTGACCTTCTCCTTGTTCACCGAGAGCGCGTTGGCCTGCAGCAGCTTGCGCGCCTCGCCCTTCGAGGGCAGCAGCTGCGACTTCTCGGTGAAGAGGTCGACCACGTTGATGCCCGCGCCGAGCGCGTCGCGCGACACCTCGGCCACTGGCACGCCCGCGCCGACGAACACCTGCAGGAAGCGCTCGTCGCTCAGCGACTTGAGCTGGTCGATGGTGCCCTTGCCGAACAGCACCTCGGTGGCGGCGAGCGCGACGTCGACCTCTTCGGCGCCGTGCACGCGCGCGGTGATGTCCCTGGCGAGCGTCTTCTGGAGCAAGCGCTGCTGCGGCGCCACGTCGTGCTCGGTCTCGAGGCCCTCGACCGTGGGGCGATCGAGCAGCGTGAAGATGCGGATGTAGTTCTTCACGTCCTCGTCCGAGGCGTTGAGCCAGAACTGGTAGAACTCGTACGGCGACGTGCGCTTCGGGTCGAGCCACAGGTTGCCGGTCGCGGTCTTGCCGAACTTCTCGCCGTCGGCCTTCTTGATCAGCGGCGTGGTGAGCGCGAAGGCCTTCGCCTCTTCGCCCCCCATGCGGCGGATGAGCTCGGTGCCGGTGGTGATGTTGCCCCACTGATCAGACCCGCCCATCTGCAGCTTCACGCCCTTGTGCTTCCACAACCAATAGAAGTCGTAGCCCTGCACCAGCTGGTAGGTGAACTCGGTGAAGCTCATGCCCTCGCCCTCGAGGCGTTTCTTCACCGAGTCCTTCGCCAGCATGTAGTTGACGGGGATGTGCTTGCCGACGACGCGGATGAAGTCGAGGAACGAGAAGTCCTTGAACCAGTCGTAGTTGTTGACGATCTCTGCCCCGCCCTCGGCGCTGAAGTCGAGGAAGCGCTCGAGCTGCTTCTTCTGCCCCGCGAGGTTCTGCGCGAGCGTGTCGGCCGAGAGGAGGTTGCGCTCTTCTGACTTGCCCGACGGGTCGCCCACCATGCCGGTGGCGCCCCCCACCAGCGCGATGGGCCGATGACCCGCGCGCTGAAAGTGCAGCAGCGTCATCACCTGTACGAGGTTGCCGACGCCCAGCGAGTCGGCCGTCGGGTCGAAGCCGATGTAGCCATTCACGCGCTCGGTGCTCAGCAGCTTGTCGGTGCCGGGCATCGTGTCGTGCAGCATGCGGCGCCAGGTCAGCTCTTCTACGAAGTTCGTCTTCACGCCGGCGCTGCTAGCACGGACTGGTGCAGGCTCGCGCGACTCCACTGTCCTCGTGGGCTGCAACTCAGGAACGTCGGGCGCCCGGAGCGCGGCGACCCGGCGGAACCCCGGTCCCGATGGGGTGTCAGACCTCGACACCTTTCCCAGGAGACGCCCCATGATCGAGGAATTCACCCTGACGGCGCTGGCCGCCGCGAGCACTGCCTGGAGCGTGGCGAGCGCGCGCCGGGGATCGAAGGCGGTCGCGCGTGGCGCCGCGACGATGGCCGCGGTGCTTGGCTTGTCGGCGATGGCGTCCTGGTGGGCGTTCATGCCCTGGCTCGAAGGAGGCGTGGGCATGCCGGTGGTGTCCCTCGTCGGGAGCTACGCGTTGGCGAGCGCCGTCGCGTCGCGGGTCTCGGGCAGCCGCGGGGCGCGCTGGGCCGCGGCGGTTGGCGCGATGGTGACCGCTGCGGTGGGCGTCTTCTTCTTCCGGGACACGATGGTCGAGATCGACGCCATCTTGCGCAACGTCGCCCCGCGCGACGCCGAGCTGATCCGTGAGGGGTCGCGCGGCGAGGTGATGCGGCTGCTGCAGTGGTCTGGCGCGCTGACCCTCGCCACGCTCGCGACGCTCGTCGTGCGGCCCCGTCGCGGCGGCCAGCTTCAGTCGCGGCCGCCGCTGCACGCGGCACCTCCGGCAGACCGGCGGCCCCGCGCCCGGGCTCAAGACGCGCTCGTGTAGGGCACCAGCTCGACCGACTCGCGCCCTCCATCGGGCAGGAAGTTGCGCGCGGCGACCGAGACGCGCTGTTTGATCAACGTCACGTGCCCGACGTAGTTCTTGTGCTCGAGCGGTTGTACCCACGAGCCCGCATCTTCACCCTCGAGCGTGACCTCCACCGCTTCGCGCCCGAGGTTCACGAATCGCAGCCGCGCCTCGTAATCTGGCGCACCGGAATCAGGTTGATCACACCTGGAAGGCGCGGTGACCTGCGGGCAAGCGAGGAGCAGGCCTGCGCACGAGGCGACGACGACGCTTCTGACCTTCATGTTGGGAATTCCTTCGAGTGGCCCTGGGGCGCTGAGCTTCATCTGGGCGGCAGGCCGAGCCGTTTCCGGAGGTCGATCGACCGGGCCAGGTTGCGCTTGGTGAGGCCTCCCTTGGTGGACCTCTGGGCGGTGAGTTGCTCGAGCTCCGTCGTCAGGCGCGCGCGTTCGTCGTCGGTGAGCGTTGGTTCGACCGGCGTCGGTTTCTTGCTGACGGGTTTCTTCTTCGTGCCAGCGCCGAAGAAGACCCCGGGCCCCGGCGCAATGACCTTGGTGGGCTTCGGAGACGGAGCAAGCACTGCGGCGATCCTCAAGGGAACGGAGGCGTCCGGTGCGTCCGCCACGGCGAGACCCGCGTCGAGTGGAGTGACGGGCGCAACGGCAAGCGCGAGGCTGGCGTCGGGTTCGACGAAGGGCAGGCCTGCGTCGAGTGGGACGACGGGCGGTGCCGCGGCGACTGCGGTCCCCGCGTCGAGGGCCAGGACGATCGCGTCGCGCGCGCCCAGGCCGATCGAGAGCCCGGCCGCGGCGCCGAGAGTGAGGACGGCCGCGGCGGCCGCTGCGACGCTCCTCAATCCCTTGCGCGGTTCGAGCAACTGGAGCGCCGCCGCGGCATCGACCGGCCTGCGCGACGCAGACGGCTGGAGCAACGCGTCGAGCAGGCGCCCCAGCCGGCGTGGCGTCGACGGCAACTCGCCTTCACCGGGGATCGTTCCGCCCAGCGCCTCGTGCAGCACGACGCCCAGCGAGTAGAGGTCGGCGCGCGGAGAGCTCTGGCCCGCCCGCTGCTCGGGCGCCATGTACCGCAGCGAGCCGAGCAGCGCGGCCGACTCGGTGAGCGTGGTGTCGCCGTCGAAGCGCGCGATGCCGAAGTCGCACAGCCGTGCGCCGGTGGGCGAGAGGAGGATGTTGGCGGGCTTGAGATCGCGATGGACGAGCTGCGCGCCGTGCACCGCGGCGAGGGCGCTGAGCAACTCGCGCGCGAGCTGTTCGACCTCGGCCGCGGGCAGCGCGCCCCTGAGCAACCGCGCACGGAGATCGGCGCCTTCGACGTACTCCATCGCGTACCAGCAGAAGCCGCGGTCCTGGCCCTCGTCGATGATGCGCACCACGTGGGCGTGCTGCACCGTGCGCAGCGCCTGGGCCTCACGGCGAAAGCGCTCGCGCAGCGCGGGGTCGGCGGCGAGCCCGGCGGACAACACCTTCACCGCGCAGCGGCCGGTGGGACCCTCGGCGACGTAGACGGTGCCCATGCCGCCGGCGCCGGCGCGCGACCGGAGAGCGTAGTCACCGAGCTTCTCCCCGACGAGATCGACTTCGGGCCACAGGCGCGCCTGGCCGGGGGCGGTGTCGACGCGGGTGAGATCGACCTCCACGCCGCAGCGCGTGCACGCCACGACGTCGGGCGCGGCGACGGGCAGCGGGGTGCGGC
>JBBRUE010000398.1:0-6546 GCA_038248085.1 Myxococcales bacterium
ATCTTCCCGGTCTTCTTCACCCGCTCCTCGATCTGGAACGCGATCAGGTGGCCGAGCGGGTAGTTGAAGAGGTACATCGGGTAGCTGATCATGTGTGAGTAGATGCCGAGCAGCGGCGTGTCTTTTCCGCCCAGCACCGGCGCGTAGTACTGGTTCCAGACCTTCTTCGAGATCTCGACCGTGGCGTCGCGCAGCTGCGCCGGGGTCGCCTTCGGGTGATCGTACATCCAGTGCCAGACGGCGATGTCCACCAGCGCCACGCCGGCGATCTCCCAGGTCATCCAGAAGTCGTTGAGCACGCGGAGGCGGTCGGCCTCGGCGTCGGGCTTGCCCAGGCCGAGCAGCTCGAGGTCCTTGGCCTGGAACACGAAGGCGATGGCCTCGGTGAAGGCGGTGTTGGGCACCCCGGCGAGCAGCGTGTGGTCGACGTCATAGAGCGAGAACACCTGCTCCACGTTGTGGCCCAGCTCGTGGACGGCGATGTTGTAGCCCTTGTAGTTCATGCCCTCCTTCTCGATGCGGGTGCGGAGATGCGGGAAGTCACCCCGCCGTGCCGACTGCAGCGCGTGACCGGCGCCGCGTGACGGGTCGACGAGGATGCGCTCCGAGAGGTACTTCGCGCGCTCGGCGCCGAAGCCGAGGCCCTGGAGGATGCGCGGGATGTCCTTCGCGAAGGCCGGGGCGTCCGGGTACTTCGCGCGCACCTTCGCGTCGAGCTCGGTCTCGGGGATCGACCCGCGGGGCAGGAAGCCGTTGAACCACAGGTCGGTCGGCTCGAGCTTTCGGCCGGCCTTCTTCTCGATCTCCGCGGCGACGCGCGGCACCAGCGGGCTGGTGAGCACCGACTCGAGCAGCGCCTTGATCCGCGCCTCGGGCATCTCCGCCCCCAGCGAGAACGCGCGGTCGATCGCCGTGGGCGCGGTCGGAGAGAAGGGGTCGGCCTTCTTCTGCGCGTCGCAGTTCGCCTTGAGCTTCGCGTAGCGCACGTCGGGCTCGGCCTTCGTCGAGGCGGCGGCGGCCTTCTTCGGCGCGTCGTCCTCGATCGTGCCCGCGGCGGCGGCGACCACCGTGTTGGCGAAGGGGTTCCAGTCGACGGTGGGGTTGTTGATCACCGAGGCGGGGATGGTCTGGGTGACGATGCGCTCCATCACCCTGACGATCGTCCGCTGCTTCTCGAGGCCGTCCTTGTCGGCGTAGTTGGCCTTGAGCTCGTCGCGGAGGTTCCAGTGGCTGATCAAGCGCTTGCCCTTCGGGAAGAGCCGCTCGCCCTTCTCGGTGAGCACGTGGTGCATCCACAGGTTGTAGTCGGCGATGTAGAGGTCGGCGGCCGACTGCGCGGAGGTGATCTCCTGCTGCACGGCAGCGGGCACCCGGCGCCCGAAGCGCGCGGAGAGCCGGGCCTCGGCCCACTGCTGCCGCGACCAGTCCTTCGCCGCCAGCCGCTCCTCGAGGGTGGTGAGGGGGAAGTTGAGCAGCACCACGAAGCCCAGCTTGTTGTTGAAGAGGTCCTCGGTGAGGTGCGCGCTGGGGTCGTACTCGGCGAAGAAGGGGTCGACCTTCAGCGTCGGGCCGACGTCGAGTTCACTGGGCCGGCGCAGCTCGCGGCCGATCTCCAGCAGGTGCCCGTCGAGCTGCTCGAAGTTGGTCTCGAAGCGCGCAAACGTCGCGTCGAGGTCCTTCGGGTCGGTGAGGAAGTTCGCGCGCGCGAAGGCGGCGAGATCCCCGTCCTCCTTACGCCACAGGGTTGCGACCTGCCGCACGCCGCGCTCGATGCGCGCCCGCTGTGCCTCACCGTGCGCCTTGAGGAGTTCGGCTTCGATGGTCTTGGTGTTCATGGGAGCGGCGGCCAGCACCAGCGTCATGAGGAGCATGGCGGCGCTTCCTAGCCGACCTCAGACTCCGGACATACAACGACCCGGCGAAGTTCCCCCCCGCCGGGCCGTGTAGATGTACTTCGGGTGAAACGTGCTGCGAACTCAGGCCGCGCGAACGTTCTGAGCCTGCAGACCCTTGGGGCCGCGGGTCACGTCGAATTCCACCTTCTGGCCCTCAGCCAGGGTGCGGAACCCGTCCATGGTGATCGCAGTGTGGTGGCAGAAAACGTCTTCGCCCCCGCCGTCCTGCGTGATGAACCCAAAGCCCTTCGCGTCGTTGAACCACTTCACGGTACCGGTAGCCATATGCGTCAGATGTCCTTCAGTTGAGTTGACCCCGCCCACGAGCAGGCGGGAGAAGGAGGTCATAAAGGAGTGGTGTGCGCATTGTCCACCCACCCCTTTCATTTTTGAAAACCGGATCTCAGATGTGAAAACTCACCATCCGCACTGCTGGCCCTTGTTCTGCTCTTTGAGCCAGGCCTGGAGCGGCGCGAAGTAGTCGAGGATCGCCGTGGCATCCATCTGCCGCTGCCCGGTGAGGGTCTCGAGTGCGTCGGGCCACGGCTTGCTGGCGCCCATGGCGAGCATCGCCTTGAGTTTCGCGCCCGCCGCCTTGTTCCCGTAGATGCTGCAAGTGTGCAACGGCCCGGTGTGGCCGGCCGCCTGGCACATCGCCCGGTGGAACTGGAACTGGAGGATCTTCGCCAGGAAGTACCGCATGTACGGGACGTTGGCGGGGATGTGGTACTTCGCACCCGGGTCGAAGAAGTCCTCCCCGCGCGCGCCACCCGCCGGAGCGATGCCCTGGTACTTCAGGCGCAGCTCCCACCAGTGCTTGTTGTACTCGCTGGGCTTCACCTTCCCGCTGAAGACGTCCCAGCGCCACTGGTCGATCATCCGCCCGAAGGGGAGGAAGGCGATGCGCTCGAGGGCGTCTTTCATCTGCACGTTGATCAGGCCCTTCTCGTCCTTGGGGAGCGCGTCGAGCAGGCCGACCGACTTGAGGTACTCGGGGGTGACCGACAGCACCAGCGCGTCACCGATCGCCTCGTGGAAGCCGTCGTTGGCGCCCTGCTGAAAGAGGACCGGCTTCGTGTAGTAGTTCTGGAAGTAGTAGTCGTGCCCGAGCTCGTGGTGGACGGTGATCAGGTCTTCTTCGTCGACCTTGATGCACATCTTGATGCGAAGATCGTTCGAGAAGGTCACGTCCCACGCGCTGGCATGGCAGACCACGTCGCGGCCCGGGGGTCTGGTGAACTGGCTGCGCTGCCAGAAGGTAGACGGTAGCGGGTCCATGCCCATCGAGGTGAAGAAGCGCTCGCCGAGCTTCACCAGCTTCTGCGCGTCGTACTTCTGGTCCTTGAGCTTCTGGGTGACGTCGAGGCTCGACTGCCCGGCGTAGGGCTCGACCAGCGGGTAGAGGTTGCTCCACTCCTGGGCCCACATGTTCCCCAGCATGTGCGCGGGGATCGGGCCGTTGGCCGCCACCTTGTCGGCGCCGTACTTCTTCGCGAGGCGGGCGCGCACGTAGCAGTGGAGGTCGTCGTAGAACGGCTTGACCTGGGTCCACAGGCGGTCGGTCTCCTTCTCGAAGTCGGCCGGCGGCATGTCGTAGGCCGAGCGCCAGAGGTCGCCGAGATCAGGGGCCGAGAACTCCTTCGCGCCCTCGTTGGAGAGGAGCACCAGCTTCTCGTACAGCGGGCGCATTTCCTTCGAGGTGGCGTGCCAGCTCGACCAGGCGTCGAGCATCTCGTCGTAGCTGGCGGGCTTCTTCTTGTCGCCGATGCGGCCCATGACCTCCGAGAGCTGTTGGAGATCGCGGCACGTCTCGGTGGCCTTGCCGTCCTTCCCGGGCTTGCCCGGCTTGCACGACTTGCCCTTGCCGTAGAGGCCCTCGAGCTTCGCGGCGGTGGCGGCCAGCTCGGTGCGCTTGGCGGCATCCGACGGCGCCGGCAGCGCGGTCGACATGCGCAGGAGGTAGAGCATGCGCTCGGTCTCGGGGTCGAGCTTGAGACCCTTGAAGCGCTGCGCGTCCTTGGTGGCCTGGGTGACGTAGGCCATCACGTCTTCGTTCATCGCCGCCGCGTTCCGCTCAGTGTCGTCGGTGATGTAGGTCGACTTCACCCACTCGGCGGTCGACTGGCGGACCCAGAGCTTGCGGAGGTCCGTGTCGAGCTTCTTCACGAAGGCCTTCGCCTCGTCGGGCGTGGCCGGTTTCACTGCGGGACCCTGTGCGAGGGCGAGCGCTGCGACGACACTCAGGAGCGTGTGCATGGCCGCCGATTAGGGCAGCTGCGGCAACGAGTCGAGCGTTACCACCATTCTCGCTTCGGTCTCGGTACCCGGCAGGTTCACCTCGAGCGAGCGCCGGGGACCATCTTCTTCCCGCAGCTCGAGGAGGTGGCGACCCGAGGGCACGAAGACCGTCACCGGCGTGGCCCCGAGTTCCTGCTTGCCGAGCCACACCGTCGCGGGCCGATCGGCCGAGAGCGTGAGGCGCACCAGCACCGCGCTCGGCGGGGGCGGCGGCGGGGTCTGCATGCTGCGGAAGATGAACGCCCCGCCGACCGCGCCGAGCAACAACGCGATCACCGCGGCGATGGCGAGGACGGCCCGCGACGAGCCCTGGCCCGGGTGGGCATCGGTCTCGCGGGGAATCGCCGCGCGCCGGGGGTCGGTCGGCATCTCGGAGATCTTCGGCAGGCTGCGCAGCGACCCACCGGCGATGATCCGGGTGGCCACCACCTCGTGATCGTCGTCGTCGTCGAACAGCTGCGCGGCGCTCAGGCCCTGCTGCGAAGCCGCGGGGTTCGTCGGCGGTTGCGGCGGCGGCGTGGCGGGCTTCATCTGCGGCCGGCTGGTGTCGGTCGCGGCGACGCTGCCGGGCTCGGTGGCGAGCGTGGGGCGGCGATCGCCCAGTGGGCCCACGCCGATCATCGTGCGCGCGCCGCTGTCGGAGTGGTCGTTGAGCGGCGCCTGCACCGGGCTCTTGGAGACGATGGTGCGGCCCTCGGGATACGAGGGTCCACCCGACGCGCCGGGCGGCGGCGCCTGCCGGGGAATACGGATGACCAGCTTCTCGATCTCCTTCTGGCGTGACGAGAAGCGCTCCCGCACCAGGTCGGCGCAACGCTCCTTACCCCAGGCCGTCGAGCCGGCGGCCAGCGACAGGTCGCGGATCAACTCGGTGGCGGTCTGGTAGCGCTTGTCGAGTTTGCGCTCGAGGGCCCGCATCACCACGGTGTCGAGCGCCTTGGGGACCCGCCGGTTCACCTTCGAGGGCAGCGGGATCTCGCCTTCGTAGACCGCTGCCATCTCCTGCCCCGGGTTGCCCTTGTAGAAGAGGCGCTGACCGGTGAGCAGCTCGTGGAAGATGGTGCCCAGCGAGAAGAGATCGGTGCGCGGGTCGAGCTCCTTGCCGATGGCCTGCTCGGGCGACATGTACGCGGTGGTGCCGCGCACCATGCCCGCCTGGGTACGCCGCTCGCTGCCCTTGGCGCGGGCGATGCCGAAGTCGAGCACCTTGATGGCGCCCTCGAAGTCGACCATCACGTTCCGCGGCGTCACGTCGCGGTGGATGATGGGCATCAGCTCGCCCTTGCTGCTCTTGTGGCCGTGCGCGTGCCCGAGCCCCTGCGCCGCCTCGCGGATCACGGTGATGGCGAAGCCCAGCGGCACCGGCTCCTGGCGGGCGGTGTAGGCCTCGACGATCTCCTCGATGTTCGCGCCGGTGATGAACTCGATGACCAGCAGCACCTCCTCGTCGTCGGTCTCCAGGTCCATCACCTGGGCGACGTTGGGGTGACTCAGCGTGGCCGTCATCTTGGCCTCGTCGAGCAGCATCTGCATGGCGTTGGGATCTTCGCGCTGCTCGTTGAGGATGCGCTTGATGACCACCGGGCGCCCGACGAAGGGCCCCGACCGGGCGAAGCCGAGGAAGATCTCGGCCATGCCTCCGACCGCCAGCCGGCAAAGCACTTCGTACTTTCCGAAGCGCCTCCCGGTGAATTCGTCAGTGGTCCACTTCATGTGGGGTCTCGAGTGTACGGCCGGGAGCCGGTGACCGGAAGAAACAGGTCAGCGCCGGGCCGCCACGAGGGCCTCGATCTGATGGACGACCTCCGAGAGCGGCAACAGGGTGGAGTCGATCTGGACCGCGTCGTCGGCCGGCTTGAGGGGGGCCGTCTCGCGCTCGGAGTCTTCCTTGTCGCGCTTGTTCTGCTCGGCCAGCACCTGGTCGACCGGCTTCTCGTGGCCCTTCTGGAAGAGTTCCTCGAAGCGCCGGGTGGCGCGGATCTTCGGGTCGGCGAACAGGAAGACCTTCAGCTCCGCGTCGGGGAAGACGACCGTGCCGATGTCGCGACCCTCGAGGATCGCCCCGTGCTCGGCGGCGAGCGCCAGCCGCCGCTGGAGGTCGAGCAGCGCGTTGCGCACCACCGGCTGCCCCGAGACCTTGCTGGCGGCCAGCGAGATCTCCGGCAGGCGGATGGCCTCGGACACGTCTTCGCCGTCGAGGAGCACGTGGTTCTGGGCCACGTCCATGCGGAAGGTGATGTGCACGTGGTCGAGCAACGACTGGAGACCCACCAGGTCGTCGAAGGCCACCCCGCTCCGCTGCGCCTTGAGCGCGACGCAGCGGTAGATGGCACCGGTGTCGACGAGGGTGAAG
>JBBRUE010000399.1:0-6529 GCA_038248085.1 Myxococcales bacterium
CCAGCAGTACTCGCGCCAACGCCTTTCTTCCCTCGTAAGCCCGGTCCGCCTGCCCCTCCCAGGTCGGCGGAGTGTCTCGGGGTACGGACGCGCGCAGACGCTCCATTCGGCCCTCACTGCGCGAGAGGCGCAGTCGGCGGACGCAATCGACCTCGGCTGCGCGCTTAAGCGCTACCAGACGATCGACCTCCCGGTGCTGAAGGCCTACGTCATCGAATGGCTACGGCACCGCGTCACCGCAGGTCGATCGCTCGGTGACCATCACCCAGGCCGAGCTCTGCGACGCGATCGAGTCGAGCCAGCGCGTGCAGACCCGGGTCTACGGCAATCGCTCGATGCGGCTCTTCCCCGACGTCTGGGTCGAGGTGCTGCGGCCGGGCGCCTGGGCCGGGCCGGTGCGGGGCTTCGCGATGGAGGACGGCGCCTCGTTGTGCGTGTTCGTCCTCTCCGGCCCCAACGCGCCGTGCGTGGTGCGCCTCGAAGAGACCGACGTGCTCTCCACCATTCGGGGTGGTGGGCGGCCGGGGGCCCCTGTGTTCACCGGCCCCTGACGCACACGTCCCGAACGCAGCCGCGCAGCCAGCGGTGCGATGGGTCGGCATCCAGCCGCGGGTGCCAGAGCAAGGAGACGGTGAGCTCGGGCGTGGAGACCGGCAGGGGAAAGCTGTGCATGCCCGTGCGCAGGGGGCCGGTGTGTCGCTCGGGAACGCTGGCGATCAGGTCGGACCCGCGCGCCAGGGCCAGCGCCGCCGAATAGCCGCCGACGATGGTGCTGATGTTCCGGGTGAGCCCGAGCGGCTCGAAGGCTTCGTCGATCGGTCCCGTGTCGAGCCCACGCCGGGAGACGAAGACGTGCCGGCCCGCCGCATATCGAGCAGGGGTGATCTTCCCGCGGCTCAACGGGTGGCCCCGGCGCACGACCCCGATGAAGCGGTCCTTGAACAGGGCCTGGGTCCTCACCTCGGGACCGATGCTCTTCCCCACGACGCCCGTTTCCAGGTCGACCGCCCCCTCGCGAAGCGGCGTGCTGTCCTTGTTGGGCTTCTGCACGAAGCACAGCCGCACGCCGGGCGCCTCCTTGCCGACGCGCGCGAGGAGGGCGGGTCCGAAGGTCTCTACGAAGCCCTCGGCCGTGCGCAGCGTGAACGTTCGCACGAGCTGGTGGAGGTCGAGCACCTCCGCGGGGCGGAGCACCGCTTCACAGCCCTGCACGAGCTGGCTGACCCGCTCGCGCAGGGCGAGGGCCCGGGGGGTGGGAACGAGACCGCGCCCCGCCCTGACCAGGAGCGGATCGCCCGTCGTCTCCCGTAAGCGCGCCAGGCCCCGGCTCATCGCCGACGGGCTCAGCCGCAACCGCCGGGCGGCGCGCGCCACGCTGCCCTCCGCGAGCAGCACATCGAGGGTCACCAGCAGGTTGAGATCGGGCATCGGCATGAACCCGACCACACCACGCCTGCAGTGAGATGTGGCGTCAAACGCACGAATGAAGTGCAACCAGTGCGTGTTTCGCCATGTCACGCGCGGCGCTACCAATTCACCCGTGAAGCCAATCATCGAAGAACGAGTCGAAGCGTTGACCCCCCGGGTTCGCTGGGCGTTGGCGAGCCTCTCCCTCTCGATGTTGATGCCCTCGCTCGACACCAGCATCGCGAACGCCGGCCTGCCGACGTTGGCGCGTGCGTTCGGCGCCACCTTCCAGGAAGTGCAGTAGATCGTCCTCGCGTACCTCCTGGCGATCACCACGTTGATCGTCAGCGTCGGCCGACTGGGTGATCTCGTCGGCCGTCGACGGTTGCTGCTGACGGGCATCGGCCTGTTCACCGTGGCGTCGCTCGCGTGCGGCGGCGCGCCCACGCTCTGGCTGTTGATCGCGGCCCGGGCGGCCCAGGGCCTCGGCGCGGCGATCATGATGTCGCTCACGGTGGCCCTGGTGGGAGAGACGGTCCCGAAGACCCGGACCGGCAGCGCCATGGGGCTGCTGGGGACGATGTCTGCGATCGGAACCACGCTCGGCCCCTCGCTCGGGGGCTTGCTGATCGCCGGCTTCGGCTGGCGGACGATCTTCCTCGTCAACGTGCCGCTGGGCGTCCTGAACTTCCTCGTCGCGCAGCGCTCGCTGCCCGTGGATCCCCGCGAGAAGAAGACGGGCCGGGCCGGTATCGACACGGCTGGAACGGTGCTCCTGGCGCTGAGCCTCGCGGCCTACGCGCTCGCCATGACGATGGGCCGTGGCCATTTCGGCCCGCGCAACGGGGCACTGCTGCTGGCGGCCGGCTTCGGCGTCGGGTGCTTCGCGCTCGTCGAACGGCGAGTCACCTCACCCCTGCTTCGGTGGTCGATGTTCCGTGACCCGGTGCTGAGCGCGAGCCTCGCCACCAGCGCGCTGGTCTCGACGGTGATGATGGCGACGCTGGTGGTCGGGCCGTTCTATCTCTCGCAGACGCTCGGATTCGTGCCGGCGCTCGTCGGGCTCGCGTTGTCGGTGGGTCCGCTGGCGGCCGCGCTGATGGGCGTGCCTGCGGGTCGCCTCGTGGATCGATTGGGCGCGCGACGCATGACGCTCGTGGGGCTCGGTGGAATCGCGGCCGGTGCCTCCGTGGTCTCGCTGGTGCCGCAGCGCTTCGGCCTCGCTGGCTACCTCGTCCCTCTCGTCTTCATGACCGCCAGCTACGCGATGTTCCAGGTGTCCAACAACACCGTGGTGATGACGGGTGTTCGCCCGGAGCAGCGCGGCGTCATCTCCGGAATGCTCAGCCTGTCGCGCAACCTCGGGCTCATCACCGGGGCCTCAGTCATGGGCGCGGTGTTCGCGGCTGCCTCGGCGACGACCGACCTCACCGCCGCGCACCCGGAGGCCGTGGCCACCGGCACGCGGACCACCTACGCCGTCGCCGCGATGCTGATCGTCGTCGCGCTGGTCATCGCGGCCGGCAGCCGTGCGCTCGTCCCGCGCCCTTCGCTCGCCGGCGAGGCGTCATGACTTCGCCGGGCCCTGACGCAGCCGCGGCAACCCCGCGAGGAACGGGCGCAGCAGCGCCGTGCGCCCATCGGGTCTCCACACCGCCGTCACCCGCAGATCGTTGGGGAACCCGCTCAACGGCCGCGAGACCGCCCCGCGCGGCGCGTCCTGGATCACGTAGCTGCCGACCACGAACAACCCGAGGCGTTGCAACACCAGCGGCACGCCATGCTGCGGCTGCTGCACGTGGTGGGCGACGCGCACGGTGCGGCCCGCGGCCTCGAACAACCGCATCAGGTGATCGTAGGTGTTCGGGTTGAGCGCGCGTTCGAAGAGCACCAGCGGCTCGCTCCCCAGGCGCTCGATCGGCACCTCCTTGAGCGCGGCGAGCGGGTGGTCCGACGGCATCCACACCACCCACTGCCCACGCACCACCTCGCGCGTCACCAGGTCGTCGGCGCGGGGCAGGGGGCTCATGCCGAACCCGATGTCGACCCAGCCGTCGCGCACCGCCGCCACCGCGTCGACCGGCCGCATCTCGATCAGCTCCACCAGCACCTCCGGGCGCGCCTTCTTCAACGAGCGGATGGCCGAGGGCAGGAACGCGTGGCTGATGTACTGGAGCTGCCCCACCTTCAAGGTCTTCTCCCGCAGCCCGCCCACCTGCCGCGCCGACGCCAGCGCCCGGTCGATCTGCTCGAGGGCGGCCCCCGTCTCTTCCCGCAGCGCCTGGCCTGCGGGGGTCAGCTGCACCGTGCGGCGATCGCGCTCGAAGAGCTTCACCCCCAGCTCCCGCTCGAGCCTCGCCACGTGCTGCGAGAGCGCCGGCTGGGTGACGCCCACCACCTGCGCCGCCTTGCGGAAGTGCAGGAGCTGGGCGACCGCGTGGAATGATTTCAGGTGCTTGAGTTCCATCAGTGCTCACTGATAACAAATTCAAATCACAGTCGCACGAAGTGTAATCAACACTTCGGGCGCCGCTGACGCATTGCACCGCGCCGCGTCGTTGGCGGCTGGAAAGCGAGGTCCTCACATGTGGTTGGTCCGTCTCGCGCTGCGGCGCCCGTACACCTTCGTGGTGCTGTCGATGTTGCTCGTGCTGGTGGGTGGGGACGTGGTGCGTCGCGCGCCGACCGACCTGTTCCCCTCAGTCGACATTCCAATCATCACCGTGGTGTGGACGTACCAGGGGCTCTCGGCGCAGCAGATGGAGCAGCAGATCACCCTGTTCAGCGAGTTCTCGCTCTCGGGCAACGTGTCGGGCGTGAAGAAGCTCGAGTCGACGAGCTTCGACGGGGTGTCGGTCATTCGCCTCACCCTGCACGAGGGGGAGGACGTCGCGGTCGCCACCGCGTCGGTGACCGCGATCTCCCAGACCATCATGCGCCGCATGCCCCCGGGCACGCAGCCGCCGATCATCGTGCGCTCCAGCGTGACGTCGGTGCCCATCCTGCAGATCGCGGTGTCGAGCGAGACGCTGGGCGAGGCGGAGATCTACGACTTCGTGAACCTGCGCGTGCGCAGCCTGTTCTCGTCGGTGCAGGGCACGCGCTTCCCGCTGCCGATGGGCGGCAAGGTGCGGCAGATCGTCGTCGACGTCGACCCCGAGCAGCTCAAGGCCCGCGGGCTCTCGGTCAGCGACGTCGCCACCGCGGTCGCCCAGCAGAACCTCACGCTCCCCACCGGCAGCGCGAAGCTCGGCGACACCGAGTTCCGCGTCAGCACCAACGCCAGCCCCGAGGCCATCGACGCCCTCAACGAGCTGCCGATTCGCCTCAAGGACGGCTCGGTGGTGCGGGTGCGCGACGTGGCCTACGCGCACGACGGCTTCGCGCCGCAGACCACCATCGCCCGCTACGACGGCCAACGCGCGGTGGTGCTCTCGGTGCTCAAGACCGGTGACGCCTCGACCACCGAGGTCGCCGCGCGCATCAAGGCGATGTTGCCCGGCATTCAGGCCGCGGCGCCCCCGGGGCTCAAGCTGGCGCTGCTCGCCGACGAGTCGCTCTTCGTCACCCGGTCGATCCACGCGCTGCTCGTCGAGGGCCTCATCGCCGCGCTGCTCACCGCCGCGATGATCCTCGTCTTCCTCGGAAGCTGGCGCAGCACGCTCATCGTCTTCGTCTCGATTCCCCTCTCGGTGCTGGCGGCGCTGGTGGTGCTGCGCCTCATGGGCCACAGCATCAACACCATGGTGCTCGGCGGCCTCGCGTTGGCGGTCGGCATCCTCGTCGACGACGCGACGGTGGAGATCGAGAACATCCACCGCAACCTCGCGATGGGGAAGCCGCTGACCCGGGCCATCCTCGACGGCGCGCAGCAGGTCGCGGTGCCGGCCTTCGTGGCCTCGCTGGCGATCGGCCTCGTCTTCGCCGCGGTGTTCTTCCTCGAGGGGCCGGCGAAGTTCCTCTTCGTGCCGCTCGGGCTCTCGGTCGGCCTCTCGGTGATGGCCTCGTACCTGCTGTCGCGGACGCTGGTGCCGACGATGGTGAAGTACCTCATCGCCCACGAGGTGCACGGCGGCGACGGCGCCTTCGCCCGCTTCCACCGGCGCTTCGAGGTCTGGTGGGAACGTTTCCGCGCGGCCTACGTGGCGCTGCTGGCCACCGCGCTCGAACGCAAGGGCGTGGTGCTGCTCACCTTCGCGCTCGCCACCGCCGGCGCCGGCGCGCTCGCCACCCGGGTGGGCCGCGACTTCTTCCCCCGCGTCGACGGCGGCCAGCTGCGGCTGCACATCGGCGCGCCCGCGGGCACCCGGCTCGAAGAGACCGAGCGCCACTTCGCGCGCGTCGAGGCCGCGGTGCGCGAGCTCGTGCCGCCCGAAGACCTGGAGCTGTTGCTCGCGCAGCTCGGTCTGCCTTCCGGCTACACGCTCGCCGTCACCGACTCGACCAACACCTCGTCGTCCGATGGCGAGCTGCTCATCCGCTTCAAGCCGAAGCGTGGTCGCTCGACGCAGGCGTACGCGGAGCTGCTCCGCGACGAACTCGGGCATCGTTTTCCCGAGCTGTCGTTCTATTTCGCGCCCGGCGACATCGTGACCCAGGTCATCAACTTCGGGGTGCCGGCGCCCATCTCGGTGCAGATCACCGGGCAGAAGCGCGCCGACACGCTCGCCGCCGCCCGCGTGATGGCGGCGAAGCTCGGCCGCGTGCCCGGCGTCGTCGACGTGCGGCTGCACCAGGTGCTCGACGCGCCGCGGCTCCACCTCGAGGTCGATCGCCAGCGCGCCGCCGACGTCGGCCTCACCCTGCGCGACGTGGCCAACGACGTGCTGCTGACCGTCAGCTCGAGCGCCCAGGTGGCCCCCAATTTCTGGACCGACCCGGTGACGCTCAACAGCTACCCGGTGGTGGTGCAGACGCCCGAGACGAAGGTCGACTCGGTCGAGGCGCTCCGCAGCCTGGGCATCGCCACGCCGCGGGGCATGCAGCTGCTCGGCGACCTCGCCACCGTGCAGCGCAAGACGACGCCGGTCTTCACCTCCCACGTCGACGTGCAGCCGACCTTCGAGGTGCGCGCCGACGTGGCGTGGCTCGACCTCGGCAGCGTCGCCCCCGCGGTGGAGGC
>JBBRUE010000400.1:0-6526 GCA_038248085.1 Myxococcales bacterium
GCTTCGAGCGCCTCGTGACCCGGGGGCGAAGCGATGCGCGAAGTCATGCGGGAAGGCGGGAGCGGGGCCGGCGAAGGTCTCCGGACGCATCAACTTTGTTGACAGGCTCGCGCTGAATTCATCGGTTTCGTGTCATCAAAGTTGATGCGTCCGGAGACCCGCGGCCCCCCGGCGCGCTCAGCTTGATTCACTTCGCCCGGAATCGCGGGGCCAGCGCGGATCGGCGCCGGGCTTCGCGACTGCACGCCCGCCTTCATTCCGGCTGCCGGTCCTCGTCACGCGAGGCTCACCTCTTGCGACCCGAGACGACCGGCTTGAGCCGCTCGACATCGGCGAGGTCCTGCGGCCGCCCGACCTTCTTCTTGTTCGCCAGCAGGTGCGCCGCCGACATGAAGGGCACCGCCAACCGGCCCCAGCGCACCGTCTTCCGGTCGGCCCACGCGCGCTCGAACGTCACCCCCTCGAGGCTCATCAAGATGTCGATGCGCACCGGCTCGACCCCCAGCTGGTAGACGAGCTGCTCGTTGGTGAAGTCCTTCGCCGTCACGCCCGCAGCACCCGCTTCGCGTTTTCCAGCGACGGCTCGACCCAGAGGTCGAGGTCCTTGGTGTACCGCGGCTCCGTGTACTCAATGACCGCCACGCCTCCCACGACCAGGTATCGGACCCGCGCGGAGGACAAGGCGCTCACGATGTCTCTGAAGTCGGAGTTGATTGGGGTCGCCACCGTTGACCTCGACGTAGTGCTTCACCAGGTCCCACGAGGCCGCCATGCGCGCCTCCGAGCTCACGCTCTGCCAGAACGCCTGGTCGAACGCCCGGCTCCCGTGCTCCGCGGGCGTCGACCATCGGCTCATCACGACGCGCTTGCGGGGGGCCACGGGACGGAACCTATCAGTTCGGCCCCTCTCAGTTCGGCCCCTCACCCCGACCCTCTCCCCGCTGGCGCAGGGCGAGGGAGGTTCTGATAGAGGCTCCGAATGGCCGATTCGTCCCTCGGACCCCTCGACGTCACGAAAGTCCTCACCGGCAAGCGCGTGCTCTTCGCGGGCGCCACCGGCTTCGTCGGCAAGGTGTCGCTCTCGATGCTCCTCCACCACTACGGGGAGCACCTCGCGCACGTCTCCGTCCTCGTCCGCAAAGGCAGCGCCAAGAGCGCCGAGGCCCGCTTCTACGACAAGGTCGCCACCAGCGAACCCTTCGACCCGCTCCGCGACCGGCACGGCGATCAAGACGCGTTGAACGCCTGGCTCCGCACCAAGGTCACCATCCTCGACGGCGACATCACCGACCCGTGGATGGGCATGGACGAGCCGGCCGCCCGCGCGCTCAAGGGCCACATCGACGTCGTCGTCAACTGCGCCGGCCTCGTCAGCTTCAACCCGTCGCTCGAGGTCGGGCTCAACGTCAACACCCACGGCGTGAAGTTCCTCGTCGAGGCCTGCCTCTTCTGGGACGTCCCCCTCGTCCACATGTCGACCTCCTTCGTGGCCGGCAACCGCAGCGGCCTCGTCTTCGAAGACGAAGAGATCGTCGGCTACTTCCCCCGCAAGAACGAGCTCGACGGCCGCGACTTCTCCCTCGAGCAGGAGCTCCTCGACGCCGAGAAGATCGTCGCCCGCCTCCGCCAGGAAGCCGACGACAAGGCGCTCGCCTCCACCTTCCGCGAGAAGGCGATCCTGCGCCTCAAGGAAGAGGGCCGCGACTTCAACGACGAGAAGACGCTCCGCCTCGCCGTGGGCCGCGAGCGCAAGCTGTGGCTGAGCATCCGCCTCGTCGAGGCCGGCATGGAGCGCGCGAAGCACTGGGGCTGGCCCAACACGTACACGTACACCAAGTCGCTCGGCGAGCAGGTCATCGCCGGCACCCCCGGCCTCCGCTACGCCATCGTCCGCCCGTCGATCGTCGAGAGCGCCCAGCGCTACCCGTTCCCCGGGTGGAACGAGGGCTTCACCACCTCGGCCCCCATCATCTACGCCCTGATGAAGGGCCAGAGCGCGCTGCCCGCCAGCGACACCTCGGTGCTCGACATGATCCCCGTCGACCAGGTCGCGGGCTCCCTCATCGCCATCACCGCGCAGCAGCTGCGCACCTCGGAGCGCCGGGTCTACGCCCAGGCCACCGGTGACAGCTCGCCGTTCTTCGCCAGCCGCTCCGTCGAGCTCGTCGGCCTCTACAAGCGCCGCCGCTGGCGCAAGAAGGAGACCGGCAACGAGCTGGTGAACGACCTCAAGAGCCGCATCGAGCCCAAGGCCGTGGGCAAGGTGCTCTTCGATCTCACCAACTCGCCGATGTTCAACAAGGGCGCGAAGTGGCTCAACAAGGCCATCGACGAGAACCGCCCCACCTGGGGCGCCCCGAAGCTCAACGCGGTGCTCGACCGGGTGAAGGTCTCGCTCGACGACGCCAGCGATCAGTCGGACCGCGTGAACATGATCGTCGACCTGTTCATGCCCTTCATCTGGGACAACCGCTTCGTCTTCCGCTGCGACAACACGCGCTCGCTGTACGTCGACATGCCGGCCCACGACCGCGCGAAGATCAACTGGAACCCCGACGCCATCGACTGGCGCACGTACATCCTCGACACCCACATTCCCGGGCTCGAGAAGTGGGTCTTCCCCGGCCTCGATGAAGAGACCGCGAAGCGCAAGGCGGTGCACGCCTACCGCGACCTGCTCGAGCTCCTCGACGCCGCGACCCACGAGTGGCGTCACCGCGTCGCCTTCCGCTTCTACGAGGGCGAAGAGACCTCCCGGTACACCTACGGCGAGGTGCACCGCTACGCCGCGCGCGTGGGCAGCGCGTTGCTCGCCAACGGCGTGCAGCACCAGGACCGGGTGATGATCATCGGCGAGAACCGCCCGGAGTGGGGCGTCGCCTTCTTCGGCATCTTGCGCGCCGGCTGCACCGCGGTCCCCGTCGACAAGGAGATCTCCGAGCAGGAGATCGTCAACATCGCCCGCCGCAGCGAGGCGAAGATCTGCCTCGTCACCGAGTTCATCCTCGAGAAGCACCCGCGCCTCGAAGACGCGCTGGCGGCCGCCGGCCTCAGCACCCGCGTGATGTCCTTCGCCGAGGCGCTCTCGGGAGACCCGCTGCGCGCCGACGGCCTGGGCGCGGTGCGCAAGGGCGCGGCTCCCGACGACGTCGCCTCGCTGCTCTTCACCAGCGGCACCACCGGCAACCCCAAGGGCGTGATGCTCACGCACCGCAACTTCGCGGCCCTCGTCGCCAAGCTCGGCGGCGCCTTCGACCTCGGGGTCGGCGACGGCGTGCTCTCGGTGCTCCCGCTCCACCACACCTTCGAGTTCAGCGCGGGCTTCCTCACCCCGTTCTCTCGCGGCGCCGAAGTGGCGTACCTCGACGAGCTCACGTCGGATCGCATCGGCGAGGTGCTCGAGGGCGGCAACATCACCGGGCTCGTCGGCGTGCCCGCGCTGTGGCAGCTCTTCCACCGGAAGATCACCCAGGAGTTCGCCAGCAAGCCCCGCTTCGTCGAAGAGGCGATGAAGGGCCTGATGTCGATCAACGCCGAGCTGCGCAACCGCCAGGGCATCAACCTCGGCAAGCTCCTCTTCTGGCCGGTGCACCGGAAGTTCGGCGGCAACATCAAGTTCCTCATCAGCGGCGGCTCGGCGCTGCCCGACGACGTGCACAAGGCGTTTCACGCGCTCGGCTTCACCCTCGACGAAGGCTACGGCCTCACCGAGGCGGCGCCGGTGCTCACCGTCACCCAGGCCGGCAACAAGCGGCTCCCGGGCACGGTCGGCAAGGCGCTCCCCGGGGTCGAGCTGAAGATCCACGAGCCCGACGCCGAGGGCATCGGCGAGGTCACCGCGCGCGGCCCCAACGTGATGGCCGGCTACTTCCAGGACCGCGAGTCGACCGCCGCGGTGCTCAAAGACGGCTGGCTCTACACCGGCGATATCGGGCGCATCGACCCCGACGTCAACCTGTACCTGGTCGGCCGACGCAAGGACGTCATCATCGATGCCAACGGCAAGAACGTGTACCCCGACGAGCTCGAGGAGCTCTACGGCGTGCACCCGCACCTCAAGGAGCTCAGCGTCGTCGGGCTCCCTGACGAGAGCGGCGGCGAGAAGGTCGCCTGCCTGTGCGTGCCTGACTACAAAGACCGGCCGCGCGAAGAGGTGCGCCGCGAGCTCGAAGAGCACTTCCGGAAGATCTCCAACGAGCAGCCGTTCTACCGCCGGGTGAAGCTGGTTCGGTTCACCGACGCGGAGTTCGTGCGCACCTCGTCTCGCAAGGTGAAGCGCCCGATGATCGTCGAGGAGCTCAAGCGCCTCGAGAAGGCCGCCCACGCGATCGAGAAGGCGAAGAAGGCCGACGACAGCACCGACTGGCTCACCGACGTCATCGCCGGGGTCATTCAGAAAGACGCCGCCGAGGTGAAGCCTGACTCGAAGCTGCAAGTGGATCTCGGCTTCGACTCGCTGATGCTCACCGAGCTCACCTCCGCCCTCGAAGCGGCGGGCGTGCCCACCCACGCGGTGAGCGACCTGACGAAGATCACCACCGTCGACGATCTCCGCCGCATCGTCGCCCAGTCGGGCCGCAAGCCCGCCGCCGAGGTGAAGGCCCGCGAGATCAGCCGGGAGGTCGCGCGCAAGAGCGACTCCGAGCTCGAGCTGAACCTCCCCAACAGCGTCGCCGATGCGGGCCGCGCGGTGCTCGATGCGGGGCAGCGCGCGATCTACGGCGGGCTGTTCGACGTCAAGGTGACCGGCAAGGCCTTCATTCCGCAGAACCGGAACTTCCTCGTCGTCGCCAACCACGCCTCGCACCTCGACATGGGCCTGGTGAAGGTGGCGATGGGTGAGCAGGGCGAACGCCTCGTCGCGCTCGCCGCCCGCGACTACTTCTTCGACACCGCCGCGAAGCGCGCGTACTTCGAGAACTTCACCAACCTCATCCCCATGGATCGCTCGGGTTCGCTGCGCGAGTCCCTGCGCCTCGCGGGTGAATCACTGACCCAGGGCTTCAACCTCCTCATCTTCCCCGAGGGCACGCGCAGCGCGAACGGCGAGCTCCAGGAGTTCAAGCCCACCACCGGCTACCTCGCGCTGGGCTTCGGGGTGGACATTCTCCCGGTGTACCTGCACGGCACCTACGACGCGCTGCCCAAGGGCGCGTGGTGGCCGAAGTTCGAGCACCTCGAGGTGCGCATCGGCCCGGTGCTGGAGATCGGCAAGCTGCGCGAGAAGGTCAAGGGCCTCGCCAGGAGCGAAGGCTACCGGCTCGTCACCCGCATGGCCGAGGAGTCGGTGCGCGCGCTCAAGGACGGCCGCACCGTGCGCCAGGAAGACCTCAGCGTCCCCGCCATCCCCACCCGCGAGCGCCGCGGCCGAACGGACAAGACCTCATGAACTGCACGAATGCCCTCTCTCCGGAACGGGGCGAGGGTCAGGGAGAGGGGAAGAAGGAACGCTCATGAACATCCTCATCACCGGCGGCACTGGTTTCCTCGGCACGCACCTCGTGCCGCTGCTCCGCGCGCAAGGCCACGCGCTGACGCTCCTCTCGCGCAGCAAGCCGCCCGCGGCGTGGAGCCAGGGCGAGCACCCCATTCGCCACGTGCAGGCCGACCTCACCAACCGCGACGCGGTCCGTGACGCGCTCCGGGGCGTGGAGGCGATTTACCATCTCGCCGGACTCGTCAGCTTCAAGAACGAGGACGGGCGCAAGATGTACGAGCTCCACGTCGACTGCACCCGCGAGCTGCTGCGCGACGTGCGCACGCTGGGCACCAGGCCGCGCGTCATCCTCGTCTCGACCTCCGGCACCATCGCCGTCTCGAAAGAAGAGCGCATCGGCACCGAGGCCGACGACTACCCCATCGAGACGGTCGGGCGCTGGCCGTACTACCTCTCGAAGATCTACGAAGAGAAGCTGGCCCTCGAGTTCTGCAAGAAGGAAGGCATTCCCCTCGTCGTGCTCAACCCCTCGCTGCTGATGGGGCCGGGCGACGATCGACTGTCCTCCACGTGGACGGTGGTGAAGTTCCTCCAGCGCGACATCCCCGCGATGCCGGGTGGGGGCATGAGCTTCGTCGACGCGCGCGACGCCGCGCAGGCCGCGGTCAACGCGCTGACCCGCGGCGAGCTCTACGGCCGGCACCTGATGGGGGTGAACCTCTCGATGCGCGACTTCTTCCACCGCCTCGAGCGGCTCACTGGCGTGCCCGCCCCCCGCGTGCAGCTCAGCAAGAACCTCAACATCTACGGCGCCTACGCCCTGGCGCGGATCGCGAAGTGGCGCGGCCACCAGCCGTCGATCGATCCCCAGGAGGTCGAGGTCGGCGAGCACTGGTTCTGGTGCGACTCGTCGAAGGCCGAACGTCAGCTGGGCTTCGTGGCGCGCGACACCTACGAGACGTTGCACGACACGGTGCACTACGTGCTCGGCAAGCTGCCGCCCGGTGAGCTGCCGGGGCTCAAGGGCACGCTCGCGGAGCTGCGGGGTTCCTGATGGCCCGCCCGCGGGTGAAGGTGAAGGTCCGCGCC
>JBBRUE010000401.1:0-6513 GCA_038248085.1 Myxococcales bacterium
CCGGTCGGTTCGCTGAAGGCCGGTGAAGACGCGGGGCAGATTCCGCTCGCCGACTACTACGACGACTACGCGCTCTTCACCTGGGCGCACACCGACGACCACGACGTGCGCGACGTGTTGACCGCGAACTTCTTCGTCGCGCGCACTGGCACCAACCCCACCGTCTACTCGGCGGTGCAGACGTCAGCGACGCAGGCGGTCGACCTGGCGCACCGCGCGGGCAACATGACCAGCGCGTGGACCCTGGTGTACTTCGTGATGTTCACCGCGCTCCCGCGCAACGCCGCCTCGCAGATGTACCGGGCGTACCTCGGGCTCGACATCGCGAAGCAAGAAGGTCTCTTCAGCGTGGCCAACGAGCCCCACGACTACGACGCGAAGGGCGTGCAGGCCACCGCGTGCGCCGCCTGCCACGCCACGCTCGACCCGCTCGCGTACCCCTACCGCAACTACAACGGGCTCACCGGCAACGGGAACACCTTCGCCCGCTACGTGCCCAACCGGCTCGAGACGCTGTTCCCCAACACCTCGCCCAACCTCAACCAGACGCCGGAGACGGGTGTCATCTTCGGCCAACCGGTCAACTCGCTGGTGCAGTGGGCGCAGGTCGCGGCGAACTCCGACGCGTTCCTGGTGGCGACGGCGACGGACTACTGGAAGCTGTTGATGGGGCATCCACCGAGGCCCGACGAGAACGCCGAGTTCGTCGCCACCTGGCGCGCGCTCAAGGCGAACCACAACTACCGGGTCAAGCCGATGCTCCACGATCTCATCCGCACGGAGGCCTACGGTGCGCCCTGACTCGCTGCTGGTGTTGATCGCGGTGGTGATGCTCACCGGGTGCCCGGAGAAGATCGTCGAGCCCGACGCCGGCTCGGGTGGTGGCGGGGGGAGCGGCGGCGGCGCCGGGATTGGTGGGGGCACGGGGACGGGAGGCGGCGGAGGGGGTGGCGCCGTCGACGGCGGCTACGCGCGCTCGGCGAAGGGCAACCTCCGCTTCAAGGGCGATGTGCGGCTGACCGTCGACTACGCGGTCGGGCTCGGCCTGCCCCTCGACCAGGTCTGCGCGGAGCTGGGCCAGTACCAGTGCACCTTCGTGGTGCACCCCGTCGCGCTCGGCGGCGTCGACCCGTACGGCAAGGGGCTCTTCGAGGGGCTCGCGGTGACGGGCGCGACCACGCCGGTCGTCGTCGAACGCGTCGCGCTCTCGGGCTGCATCAAGCGGGTGGAGCTCGATCTCGCCACGCCGGCGACCGCGGTCATCTTCAAGGCGATCGCGCTCAACGCGGGCAAGGTGGCGAACCCCTCGGGCCCGGAGGTGCGGCTCGCGTTGACCGAGCTCGCCCAGCGCGCGTGGCTGCGAGACCCCACCGAGGCGGAGCTCGCGCACCTCGTGCAACTCAACACCGACATCGAAGCGACCGGCGTCGCGGACCCCGGCAAGACGTGGATGCAGGCTGCCTGCTTCGCCGCGTTCTCGTCAGCCGAGTCGGTCTTCTACTGAAGGAAGAGGGAACCCCATGACGCTCAAGAACAACGGCCGTCTGTCCCGCCGCGAGATGTTGCAGGCCCTGTCGCTCGCAGCCGCGGGCTCCACCACGCTCTCGCCCTTCCTCGCCGGGTGCCGCTCGTCGCTCGACACCCCGGAGTCGCTCGAGAAGCTCGGCGGTCGCCGTGACGCGCTCGACGGCAAGCCGAAGTTCCTCATCGTCCTCTCGGCGGCGGGCGGCGCGAGCATCATCGACAGCTTCCTCGCGGTGCGCGCGAGCGAGTCGAACAACGCGGCGCTGCTCAACACCTTCCCCGACGCCTCGGTGCAGGCGGTGACCGGCAGTGCGTTCCGCGCGGTGAAGTACCAGGGCGCGGCGCTGGGCAGCATCCCCGTGCCGGTCAACACCGACCAGCTCGCCTTCGTGAACAAGCACAAGAGCGAGATGCTCGTCGCGACCTCGGTCGGCACCTCGGTCAACCACGTCATCGCGCAGAAGCGCTCGTTGACCGGGAACGCCGCGTGGCGCGGGCGCACCTTGCAGGAGGCGGTGGCGTTGCAGTGGGGCCAGGGCTTCCCCATCCCCAACGTGAACATGGGCATCTCTGGCTATGCCGAGCGCGGCACCGACGGCTCGCTGCCGACCTCGGTCTACGGTGAGGTGGTGGGGAGCCCCTCGCTGTGGCCGCTCGGGCTCGACGGCACGAAGGGCATTCTCGGCGCGCCGCCGAAGAACGTGATGGACCTCGCGCGCGCGACGCGCAACCGCCTCGACGCGGAGTCGGTGTTCGGCCAGACCTTCCAGGACGCCGACGCGATGAAGCGGTGGACCGAGCAGCGCACCGTGGGCCAGTCGCGTCTCGAGGCGCTGGACCTGATCACCAACTTGAACGTGCTGCCGAACATGCCCCCGCAGATCCCCCTGACGCAGTACGGGCTCTCGACGTCACCCGACGGAGCGCGGCTGCGCGCGGCGTACCCCGCGTACTTCACCGACCCGGTGCAGGGGCAGGCGGCGCTGGCGTTCCTGCTGCTCAAGTACCGCGTCTCGGCGGCGGTCACGCTCGGGCCCGACTTCAACGTCACCCTCGGTGGCGCGAGTGGTCTGGCCAACCCCCCGCTCGCCTTCGACTTCAGCCACAACGATCACCGGGGCGCGCAGGCCTTCATGTGGTCGCGCATTCTCGGCACGCTCGACACGCTCATCGACCTGCTCAAGGGCGAGACCTTCGACGCGGTGACCGGCGAGACGCTGTGGGATCGCACGATGATCTACGTCGCCACCGATTTCGGTCGCACGCGCACCCGGCCCTCGGGCGCGACGGTGTTCGGCAGCGGGCACGATCTCAACAACGGCTTCCTGCTGATCTCTCCGATGGTGAAGGGCAATACCGTGCTCGGCGGCGTCGACCCCAACACCGCGCTCACCTACGGCTTCGACGCGCGCACCGGCGCGGCCGTGCCAGGGAAGATGACGTCGAACGAACCGGACATCTATTCGGGCGTGCTGACCGCGATGGGGGCAGATCTCACCGGCAGCGGGCTCCCCGACGCGAGCGCGTTCAAGAAGGTGTGAGCTGACACGCATTCCCCCGGCGAGAACAGGTACTCGATCTCCCCGCCAGAGACAGATCAGAAGTCAATGGATGCACGCGATGAGGCTCTTGCGGTTGTAGGGCTTGGCGAGGAACTGGCCCCCCAGTGCGAGCAGCACCGAGAGCTCGTCGTCGGACGGAGGGCAGCCCGAGATGACCACCACCCGGAGGTCCTTCTTCTGACTGTGCATCCGCTCCGCGAACCGCAGGCCGTTCTCCGTGCCCCCGAGGACCTGATCGACGACCAGGCAGTCCGGCGCGGCGTTCGTGAAGTGGAGCATCGCCCCTTCGACGTCAGCGGCGTCGTCGACCTCGAAGCCCTCCGTGCGAAGCAGCCGCACGGTCATTCGACGCACCTGTGGATCGTCGTCGACCACCAGCACGCGGCGCCCGGCGACCTTCGGTGCCGGTTGGGCGGCGGGGAGCGGCATCGCCCGGCCGTCGACCTCGGCGAGCGCCTCCTGGAACGACTGCAGCGACACCGGCTTCGAGACGAAGTGGTTCATTCCCGCCGCGCGGCAGCGTTCGCGGTCTTCGGCGTACACCGAGGCAGTCACCGCGACGACCGGCCGTCCATCCCCTGAGGCGCGCAGCCGCCTTGTGGCCTCGAGCCCGTCGATGCCCGGCATGTGGCAGTCCATGAAGACCACGTCGGGTTGGTGCGCCGCGATCGCGCTGAGCGCTTGCGCTCCGTCTCGCGCCACCAGGGTCTGGTGCCCGAGCCGATTCAGCAGCGACACGGCCACCTTGAGGTTGATCTCGTTGTCGTCCACGACGAGCAAGGTGAGGCGCCGCGCCGGTGGCCCCGGGGGAACCGGAAGGACGTTCGGTGAAGGGGTGGCCAGTGGCTCTTCGGCCAGCGGCAGGGTGAGCTCGATGGTGAAGGTCGAGCCGCGACCGGGCGCCGTGTCGACGGTGAGCTTGCCGTCCATCAGGTCGATGAACTGCTTGCTGATGGCCAGGCCCAGCCCGGTGCCCTCGACCCGGTCGGTCCGCGGGCGGGCCTGGGTGAACGCCGCGAAGAGCTGGGCGGCGGCCTCGGCCGCGATGCCCGGCCCGGTGTCGCTGATGCTGATGCGGGTCAGCACGTGGCCCCCCGCGCTGATGCCCGTCGCCAACCGCACGCACACTTCGCCCTGCTCGGTGAACTTCACCGCGTTGCCGACGAGGTTCTGCACCACCTGCCGCAGGCGGAGATCGTCCACCTTCACGTGACGCGGGTGGCCGGGCGCGAGCTCGAGCCGCAGGGCGACCTTCCGTACCGCCGCGCGGGCGCGGAAGAGAGCCACCACTTCGTCGAGCAGCCGGGGCAGATCGGTGTTCACCGGGAAGAGGTCGAGGCGGCCGGCCTCGATGCGCGAGAGCTCGAGCACGTCGTTGATGGTGCGCAGCAGGCTCGAGCCGCTGCGCTGGATGATGAGGAGCTGCTCGTGCACCTCCGGCGGGAGCTTGCTGGCCAGCAGCGCATCGGTGGTGCCCAGCACGCCGTTGAGTGGCGTGCGGATCTCGTGGCTGAAGCTCGCGAGGAACTCGCTCTTGAGTGCGTTGGCGCGATTGGCCTCGTCCCGGGCCACTTCGAGGGCCCGTTGGGTGCGCTGCCGCCCGACCTCGAACGCCAGGGTCAGCCCGAAGACCGCGAAGAGGAAGATGACCTGCTGCACCAGCGGGAGCACCCGGGCCAGCTGGAGCGGATACTGGAGCAGGAAGGCCCCGATGCCCGCGATGACCGCCGTGTTGATGACCAGCCACGCCGTGGCTTGCTTGATGTTGGAGAACAGCAGCGCGGCCACCGGGACGATGCCGAGCCAGGTCAGGCGCGAGAGGTCGCCGGTCAGCACCGTGGCCGTCCCGAGCGACAACGTCATGCCGATCGCCAACACGTTGGTGGCCACGTGGAGCGAACGACTCGCCCGAAGGCTCACCGCGCCCAGCGCGCAGCACACGACCCCGAACGAAGCGGCCCCGGCCTGGCCCGGCGCTCCCCAGGCCAGGAAGGCGATCGCCGCTGCCACGGAGAGGCACGATCCGCCGACCAGGCCGATGATCATCAACACCCCACGGGACCGGTGATCATCGGTCCGGCCCTGTACGGGGTAGAGGTAGGTGACCAGCCGATCCAGCATTGAAATTGGCTAACGGCGAACGACGTGGGGACGCCGCGCCAGAAATGGGGTGTCAACAACGTGACGCCGCCAGCGCGAGATTGCCCGCGGCCGCCCCGTGCCCCATCCTCCCGCGGTGTCGCGCGCGAAGCTCCGCTTGGTCCAGTTGCCAGTCCCCCCTCCGGCGGCGCTCGCCGCGACGGGCAACGTGCCGCTGGCGGCGGGGTGCCTCGGGGTCGCCGCCCAGGTGCACGGCCTGGCCGACCGCATCGCCATCGACGTCGTGCCCCCGGCGATCACCGATCGCTACGGCGACGCCCGGCTGGCCGAGTTGATCGCCGCCGACGAGCCCGACTTCCTCGGTCTCTCGCTCTACCTGTGGAACATGGAGCGCAGCCTCCACCTGGCGCGCGAGGTGAAGCGGCGCTCGCCCCGGACCCGCGTGCTGATCGGCGGCCCCGAGGTGAGCCCCGACAACGGCTTCCTGCTCGAGCAGCAGGGCTTCGATCTCGCGGTCTCCGGCGAAGGCGAGGAGGCGCTGGTCGAGGTGCTCGACCACCTGCTGACCGGGCGCGACGTCGCAGGCCTGGCCGGGGTCGCGGGGCGCACCGCCGCGGGGCTGACCCCCTTCGGTCCCCAGCGCTCGGCGAAGTTCCCCCTCTCGAGCTACCCCTCGCCGTACCTCGAGGGCCTGGTGCCGGTGGAGCCCGAGCGCTCGGCCTACGTCGAGGGCGCGCGCGGCTGCCGCTCGAAGTGCACCTTCTGTTTCTACCCCAAGGCCGCCAGCGGCATCCGCGTGCTGAGCCCGGAGCAGGTGGAGGCGGTGGTCACCGGGCTGCGCGAGCGCGGCGCCAAGGAGATCTCCTTCCTCGATCCCACCTTCAACCACCGCCCCGACTTCGAGGCGGTGCTCGAGGCGCTCGGCCGCGCGAACCCGAAGCGCGAGCTGTCGTTCTTCGCCGAGGTGCGCCCCGAGGGGCTCAGCGCCGCGCACGCCGCGACGCTCAAGCGGGTCGGCTTCGACAAGCTGGAGATCGGCCTCCAGTCGGTGAGCGCGAAGACCCTCAAGCGGGTGCAGCGCGGAGGCAACCCGGCGATGGTGGCCGCCGCGGCGAAGATGCTGCGCGGCGAAGGCGTCGACCTGTTGATCGACCTGATGGTCGGCCTGCCCGGGGACGTCGCCGACGACATCGCGCGCGGGGTCGATTTCCTCGAGAAGCACGACCTCGGCGGGTTCGCCCAGGTGTTCGCGCTCTACGTGCTCCCCGGTACCGCGATGCGGGAGAGCGCCGAGCGTGATGGCCTCGTCTTCGAGCGCGAGCCGCCG
>JBBRUE010000402.1:0-6507 GCA_038248085.1 Myxococcales bacterium
AACCGCGCCGAGCCTGAAGCCCATCGCGGAGGCGCTGGGCGTGACGTTCGGCTGAGAGCGCTTCATCGGCGCATCGGACCCGGACAAGACGTTCGGCCTGAAGGTTGGCCAGGCCGAGCGACGCCGATCTCGGGCGGCTGGTCTCGTGGGTCGACTCGGGTCTCGCGCCCTGAGCTGACAGGACTCCCGCTCATCTTCAGCAGGAGACCGCCGTTGGCTTGACGCGCACGCTCTGGGTTGTTTATAAGTTGGTTGACCAACCTACTTATGCCCAGACCAAGCAACTCCGACGAACGACGCCAGCAGATCGCCCGCGGCCTGATGATGGTGATGGCGAAGAAGGGCTTCGACGGATCGTCGATCGGCGACATCGCCAAAGCCGCGAAGCTCACGACCGGGCTCGTTCACTACCACTTCAAGGACAAGCTCGAGATCCTGCACGAGCTCACCGCGATCCTGACGCAGGAGAACCTGCTCGGGTTGCGTGCCCAGCTCGCACCGTACGCGGGCAAGCCGGCGCAAGCGCTCGACGCGATCATCGATTTCTATCTGGGCCTGGGTGCGAAGGCGCGGCCCGAGGTGATGGCCTGCTGGATCGCGCTGAGCGGCGAGGCGCTGCGGCACAAGAGCATCAACAAGGTCTTCAGCGGATCGTTGGCTGAGGTCCAGCACCTGATCGTCGAGCAGCTGCAGGAAGGCGCTCGGCGGCGCGTCTTCTCGATCGCAGGAGAGCCCGAAGCCGTGGCCGCCGCGCTGATCGCCGCCATTCAGGGCTACTTCGTGCTGGCCGGTACGGCGCGCGCGTTGATCCCCAAGGGGTCCGCGGCCAAAACCGTCAAGCAGATGGCCACAGGTCTGCTGCGATGAGGACCACCTCGAAGCTCGGGCTGCTGGGCGCCCTCTACCTCTCGCAAGGCCTGCCTTACGGCTTCTTCACGCAGGCGCTGCCGGTGATGATGCGGAAATCAGGACGGTCGCTCGAGGAGATCGGCCTCGCCTCGCTGCTCGCCATTCCGTGGGCGCTCAAGTTTCTCTGGGCTCCGTGGGTCGATCGCTTCGGGCTGCGCAAGCACTGGATCGTGCCGTTGCAGTTGAGCTGCGCCGTGGTCCTCGCCGCGGCTGGCTGGCTCGAGCCCGGTGAGAACTTCACGGGACTGTTCGCGGTGGTGCTGCTGGTGAACGCGCTCTGCGCCACCCAGGACATCGCGACGGATGGGCTCGCGGTCGAGCTGCTCGCGCCGCACGAGCGAGGGCTGGCCAACGGACTTCAGGTCGACGGCTATCGGCTGGGCATGGTGCTCGGAGGCGGGGTGCTCCTGATCTTCTTCACCTCCCTCGGGTGGAAGGCGTCGTTCGTCCTGATGGCCGTCGCGATCGTCGCCGCCACGGTGCCCCTGCTGCTTCACGCTGAGCAACGGGCGCCGAGAACGACGGCTGATGAGGGTGCGCCACACTTTCTCCAACTCGAGGGCGCGTGGCCCCTGCTGCTGATGATCTTCATCTTCAAGTTCGGTGAGGCGCTCGCGACGGCGATGCTCAGGCCGTTCATGGCCGACCACGGCATGGGCCTCGAGGACGTCGGCTGGATGCTCGGCACGATCGGGTTCGTCGCGAGCCTCCTGGGTGCCCTGACGGGTGGCTGGGTCGCGGGGAAGCTTCCGCGCAAGCGCGCGCTGCTGCTGAGCGCAACGGTGCAGGCGCTGGCCCTGGGCAGCTACGTGGTGATCGCTTCGACGTTTCCCGAGCGGCCTGCGCTCGCGCTCGTCGTCGCGCTCGAACACTTCGGTGGCGGCATGGCCACGGCTGCGCTCTTCACCTGCATGATGGACTGGAGCCGCTCGCGTCACGGCGCTGCCGACTACACCGTGCAGGCCTCGACGGTGGTGATCGCGACCGGTCTGGCGGCGGCGCTGAGCGGCTTCACCGCGCATCGCCTCGGCTACGTCGGCCACTTCTGGGTGGCCTTCGTGCTGAGCGTCTGTGCGATCGCAGCCGTCATCGTCCTGTTTCCCCGAGCAGCAGTCCCAGTCCCCCGATCGGAGGCGCCGTGCTGATCCTTCTCGCAGTCTCGCTGGTGTTGGGCGTGGTGTGGGCCGCTGCGCATTGGAGCGTCGTGGTGGCCCAGCCCGACGAGTGGTTGCTCCTGGTGCGTGACGGGCACCTCGCCGCCGGAGGCGTCGGCATCAGAGCGTGGAGGCGGCCGGGCGACGTCGTGGCGCGGTTCTCCAGCACCCTTCAGCGCGTCGCGTTCGAGGTTGAAGCGCAGACCCGCGAACACCTCAGCGTGAAGCTCGAGGGCTTCGCGCTGTGGAGCGTGGGCAAGGCGCCAGAGCAGGCCCTCCGCGCGTTCAGCGGGCTGGGCCTGGTGAACTACGAGCGCGAGCCTGGCGCCGCGGCGACGAAGCACCTGCTCGCGAAGCCTCAGTACCGCGCGTTCCAGGCCTACCTCTGCGCCGAGATGCAGCAGTTCATGGGCCAACTGTCCCTGCGCGAGGTCCTGGCGATGCGAGAGCAGCAGCCGCTCATCGCGCGCATCACCGCGTTCATGACCAGCGTCGGTCTCGAGTTCGGCCAGCTCGAGATCATCGCGGCGCGTCCGTCCGACGCGCAGGTGAGCGAGAGCCTGGCGGCCCCGGAGCGAGAGGTCCTCAAGGTGCAAGCCAGTCAGGCGCAGGTGGTCGCCGGCGAGTCGATTCGCGTCGCGAAGATGGAGTTCGAGGCGCGGATGGCGCTGCGAACCGCGCAGGATCGCATCGCGGCCGCACAGGCTCAGCTCGAGGCGGAAGAGGCGGAGGCCGAGGTTCGCCGCGTGAAGCAGCTCCACGACGCAAAGATCCAACGCGATGTGGGCCTCACGCTCAGAGAGATCGACGAAGGGAAGAGCACTGAGACTCGCGAACTCGAGCTCAGTCGTCTGACGATCGAGCGCGTCTCGGATGCGATCAAGAAACTGCCGATCACGGACGCCAGGTGGGTGTCGATTGGCGAGGGAGGGCCGGCGGGCCAGATGCTCGCGCTCGCCGAAATGCTCAGAGGGTTCGCCGGTTCCTCGAGTCATCACGAGAGCAGGTGACGAACAGCAGTCGTGATCAGTCGTGCTTGACGGGCAGAGGTGTCAGCGACTGCGCCCGCACCGAAGCGAAGGTGCGCGACGCGCTGCTCGAGCGCCACCGTCCACCTCGGCAGCCGGGTGCTCGTTGCGCTCGGTCTACGAAGAGGCCTCGAGCACGTCCTGCACGTGGCTCGGCGCGAGTAGGAAATCGCCCGTGCTCGTGATCAGTCCCCGGCGCGCGCGCCCGTCGCGGCGGCTGGCGCACCGGCAGTGGACTAGAGTGAGGGGCGGACGGTGGCGGCGCGAGTTCTAGAAAGGGAGTCTATGGCGCTGAAAGACCGGGTCACCGCTGCAATGATCCGCCTCGACATCGGAAGCGAGAGAAGCCTCTTCATCGTGTTCGGCGCGGACGGCACCATCAACAGGATGGGGACCGGCGAAGAAGGATCGGTGGAGAAGCGATTTTTCGCGGGTTCGACGCGGGAACCGATTCTCGCCAGGTTTCTCGACGGAGTCCGGGAGGAGGCGCTGGAGTCCCCTGGCTCGTTCGTCCTTCCGGATCCCAAGGGGACTCCGACAACGCTGGACATCCGGTTTGTCACAGACGACCGGGAGCTGAAATTCCAGTTTCAATTCGGTTCCGCGTCGGAAGGGCCTCCAGACGAGATTTGCGGATGGGTCGAGAGAGCCGTGGAATTGACCGACCCCTGGTACGAGGAAGAGAAGAAGCGCGCTTCACGTGGAAGAAAGGGATCCTCGGAAATCTGAGGGTCTGCGAAGCTCCTGGTGGTGAATCCCTCTCGGTGAAGGTCGTCCGACTCGACGTCACCTGCAGGCCCCCAAGGACCAGACCATGCGACACCTGATTCGGACCCTCGCGCTCGCTGCGCTCACCCTCGCGCCGCTCGCCTCCGCGCAGCCCAACCGCAAGCCCATCAAGCAGGCGGTCGAGGCGCTCGACGACGCCGCCAGCAAGGCCCGCCGCTCGAACCCGCAGTGCAAGAGCGCGGTCTACGACGCCATCGACGCGCTGTCCGACCGCGTCGAGGCGCTCAAGCGGGACGGGACGGCGGCCGAAGCGGGCCGCATCAAGTTCGAGATCGCCAACCTCAGCTCGACGGCCGGCTGGAGCGGCTGCCCCGACAACGTGGTGCAGTCGCTGCACCGCGCCTCGGACCTCGTCGACGAAGTGCGCGTGGCGATGTGGAGCGACCGCCGCGACGACCGCCGTGACGACCGCCGCGACGACCGCCGCGACGACCGCCGCGACGACCAGGACGACAACCGCTTCAACCTCGCCTCGATGAGCCCGTTGGTGGTGCAGCTCAACGGCACCTTCGATGGTGAACGGTCAGTGCGGGTGCAGGTGCCCGAGCTCACGCTGCGCAGCATGCGGGGCCAGAACTTCTACCTGGGCGCCCGCTTCAAGAGCTTCCAGGGCAACTGGAGCGAGTGGGTCACCACCCAGCAGTGGGCCGTGCCGTCAGACCCCTTCGTCTGGAAGAACGCCTTCACCCACTACTTCCGCTACTCCACGCTCGCGGAGGAAGACTTCTCGAACGGCCGCTTCGTGGCGCGCGTCTCGCTCTTCGACGGGTCGGGCCGCGAGCTCGCCTTCCGGGAGGTGAGCTTCAACGCGCGGCTGCCGCAGCTGCCTCCAGCGCCGGTGGTCGTGCAGCCCCCGCCGCCGCCGGTCGTGGTGAACCGTGACTGCGGCACCGGCCCCGACATCGGCTGCACCATGATGCGCGACGGCCGCTTCCCGATGGACGGCGCCACCTACTCGGGCTTCATGCGGGCGCTGCAGGGCAACACCAGCGAGATGATGCGGGCCCAGACGGTGCAGACGCTGTTCCAGAACAACTACGTCACCGCGATCCAGTTCGGCCTCATTCTCGACCTCTTCACCTCGGAGATGATGAAGCTGCAGACGGCCCAGGTCGGCGCCCCGCACGTGGTCAACCCGCAGCACGCCATCGGCTACGCAGACAAGTTCACCAGCAACATGTACCGCACCAACTACACGCAGATGATGGCGCAGCAGCCCCAGGGTGGGCAGCCGATGATGAACCAGCCTCCGCTCCCGCCGAACCCGTACCGCCAGCCGCCCCCGCAGCAGGCGCGTGACTGCGGCACCGGCCCCCAGGACCCGGGCTGCATGATGCAGCGCAACGGACGATGGGCGATGGACGCGATGGCCTGGGGCGGCCTGTACCAGTCGTTGCGCGGCACGATGAACGAGCTCACCCGGCAGAGCATGTTGGAGTCGGCGCTCTCCGGGCAGGGCCTCACCGCGATGCAGCTCGGCATGCTGATGGATCTCTTCAACAACGAGCTCACCCGCCTCGACGTCGCCAAGTACTGCGCCAGCCGCGTGGTGAACCCGCAGCACGCCCTCGGGCTGTCCACGAAGTTCCGCAATTCCATCCTCGCGCAGGATTTTGTGACGGTGATGGGGCAGCAGCGTTAAAGCAGTCGGCGTCTCATGCGCCTCCTTCCCGTCGTCGCTGCCCTCGTTCTCGCCGTACCGGTTGCCGCGGCCCCGCGTGAATTTCCCCTCACGTGGACCAGCCAGACGGCAGCGGCCGGCGAGAACCAGCTCGAGGCGTGGCTGACCCCGCGCATCGCCCGCACCGACGACTTTCTCCGACTCGACACCCGGCTGGTGTGGGCGACGGGCGTGACGCGCAACGTGGAGTCGCAGCTCTCGCTCGACCTCGACTTCCAGCGCACCGACAAGGCCGAGAGCCTCGACCCGAAGGTGACCTCGCTGTGGCGGTGGACGACCTGGCGCACCGGGGCCCCGTTCGCGGTCGGCGGCGTGGGCCGCGTCTCGCTGGGGCGTGATCAGCTCGAGGTCGAAGCGCGGTTGTTGGCCGACCTCCACGTCGACCGGCTGGTCATCGCGCTCAACGTCTCGGGCTCGCGGGCCGTGTTCTGGAGCGATCGCACCGGCGTCGACACCCGCCTCGAAGAGAGCCTCGCCACGAAGTTCCTCGTCTCGGCGAACGCCTCGTTCGGCCTCGAGCTGTGGGCGAAGTCGTCGTGGGAGCGCCGGGTGTACCAGGGCAGCGCGATCTACGCGGGCCCGGTGCTCACGTGGACCCACCCCGTCTTCTGGGTCTCGCTGGGCGCGTACGCGCAGGTGGCCTCCGACAAGGCCGCCGCCGACAAGGACCTCGCCGAGCCGCAGGAGCTGCGCGACAACGAGCGCTTCGTGGGGCGCCTCACCTTCGGGCTGGTCGCCAGGTAGCTGACAGCTTCATTCCTTCGCGAGCTGTTTGAGGGCCGCCGTCGCGGCGACCTGCCCGCAGTCCTCTTCGCCCTTCGCGCGGGGGAGCCCCTTGAGCTTCTCGAGGGCGGGCATCGCCTCGGGGCTGCGGAAGTCGACGAGGCGCCGGGCGGCGACGCGGCGGACGCCACAGTCGCGGCTCTCGAGCGCGCGCACGTAGAGC
>JBBRUE010000403.1:0-6503 GCA_038248085.1 Myxococcales bacterium
CGCTCGATGAGGGGCGCGAAGAGCCCGTGGACGACCTGGTGGCCGATGCGGGTGGACGTCGCCACGCCGAGACTGAACGGCGCGACGTCGGTGGCGACGAGGCCCCCGATGGCGCGGGTTCCCGACTTGAGCCCGGCCTGCACCGCGGCGCCCAGCGCGACGGCCTCGTCGGGGGGCAGGTCACGCCGCGGTGGACGGCCGAACAACACGGTCGCCAGGTCCACCACGCACGGCATGCGCGTCGCGCCGCCGACCAGCAGCACGTGGTCCAGCTTCGCCGCCGTCAGCCCTGCATCTCGCAGCGCGCGTTCGATGGGCTGCCGCAGGCGCGCGAGCAGCGGCTGCCACGCCCCTTCCGCCTCCGCGCGCGTCAACGTGAGGTCCACGTCGAGCGTCCCGCCGCTGTGCCGCGCTGGAGGCAGGGCGACCCGCGCCGACTGGTGACGGCTCAACGCATGACGGGCGCCGCGACCGGCCTCCCGGAGCAGCGCGGTCGCGTCGGGATCCCCGGCCCAATCGAACTGCGGCACGCGGCCCTGCAGCAACGCGAGCAGCGCGTCGTCGAAGTCTTCGCCGCCGAGCCGCGCGTCGCCCGCCGTCGACTGCACTTCGATGACGCCCTCGATGATCTCCAGCACCGTCACGTCGAAGGTGCCGCCGCCGAGATCCAGCACCGCCACGCGCTGCTCGACGTCCCGGTTCTGCAGGCCCCAGGCGAGCGCCGCGGCCGTCGGCTCGTTGATGATGCGCTCCACCGTGAGGCCCGCGAGCACGCCGGCGTCACGTGTCGCCTGGCGCTGACGGTCACCGAAGTACGCGGGCACGGTGAGCACCGCCTCGTTCACCACCTGGCCCAACGCAGCCTCGGCGTCGGCCTTCAACGCGCTGAGCACCAGGGCCGAGAGCTCGACCGGCGTGAACTCCCGCGCGCCCAGCTTCACGCGGCGCGCCGTGCCCATGTCGCGCTTGAAGGCCACCGCGGTCGAACCCGGCGCCGTCACCGCCCGCGCCCGCGCCGCGGCACCCACGAGGATCACCCCGTCCTCGCGCACGCTCACCGCGCTCGGGGTCAGCGCCTCGCCCAGCGCGTTCTTCAAGACCATCGGCACGCCGTCGCGCAGCACGCTGATCAGGGAATGGGTGGTGCCGAGGTCGATGCCGATGAGCGGGGGCTTCATGATCAGAGGAGCTCGAGGTTCAGCACGGGCATCAGCAGCTGGTGCAGCAGGGGGCTGGCCCCGCCCAGGGACAGAAGCAGCGCCTCGGCGTCCGCGGGGCGCGCGCGGGTGAAGGCCTCGAGGCCCTGCATCGTGCGGTCGAGGGTGCCGTCGAGGATGCCTGCGACGAGTAGCGCCTCGACCTCGTGCGGGGTCCGCGCGGGCAGCTTCGCGAGTTCTCTGATCAGCAGCCACCGCGCGGGCTGGGCGGCGAAGGTGAGCTCGGCCTGCGCCCGCTCGACCCACGCGAGGAACGCCTCGAGCGTCGCGCGCGCGCCGGGCCCCGGGTGCTGGCGGTGCAGGTCGAGCACCACGAAGAGCAACGACTGCACCTCCGGCGGCGCCACGTTCGCGGCGAGCAGTTCACTGATGCGGGCGCGGGCCTGCGCCACGTGCCCCGCGGCGAGCAGGGGCTCCAGCGTGTCCCAGCCCTCAGGCGGGAGCGCACGGGGTGGCGGCGGCGCCCCGGTGCGCGCGAGGTAGCCGAACCAGTCGGTCAGCAGCTCGAACGCTTCGCGCGCGCGGAGGCAGCCCGCGGGGTCGACCTCCGGCTGGCGCAGCTTGATCACCCGCAAGTACCCGCGGCGCAGGTCGTCGGCGTGGAGGCCGGGCGCGAGGCCGAGCTCGGTGAACGCGGCTTCGATTTCAGGAGGGCGCTCGACCATCGCCACCAGGCTCATAGTGGTTCGCGTCAAGATGGTGACGCCTCATTTCGCGTGGACCCGCGGTTAACGATCTCCAATGACCAAACTCATCGGGTGATCGTCGTCCTCAGCGCGGGTCTCGCCTTCGCTGACGAGAAGTCCTACCGGCACGTCGACGACGGCCTGGGCAACTGCATCTGGGCCACGCACGCGCTGCCGAAGGACAAGGAGGCGAGCTACACCGACGTGCGCGGCAAGTTTCAGAGCCCCGACAAGGTCGTCGAACACCGCTGCTACTACCCGAAGAAGCTCTCGGAGTTTCTTTCCGAGGGCCTGATCTCCAACAGCCTGCGAGATCAGAAGAAGTACTGGTCGCAGTACATCCTCACCGGGCCGGGTGGGCAGCTCGACCAGATCGTCAACATCCGCCAGCCGTGGAACTACGGCCCGGACGTCGCGTCCTTCGATCAGACCCGCGCCATCCTCGACCCGAGCAACAGCAACTGCGTGATGAAGTCGTCCGACCCGAAGACCGCTTCACCGGCGGGCTGCGTCGACATCGAGAAGGCGCTCCGGTCGGCCGCGAAGGGAAGGTTCCCGTTCACCGGCCACCTGTGCCTCGACGTCTTCTTCGAGGTGACCGACAAGGTCGTCTCCCAGTTCGACCCGCAGACGAAGACGACGGTGACCGGGCCCCTGCTCCAGGTGCACCGCATCACCGCCGGGTGCCTCGAGTACACGGTCACGAAGTAACGACCGGGTTCACGACGCGTCGAACTGACTCCAGGACATCGAGCCGCTGTCGTCGGTGCGCGCACCGGTCATGGCCGCCTCTGCCTTCTCGAGCAGCTCGTGAGGGGAGTTCCCGTCGTCGGGGAAGATGGCGAAGCCGAGACTGGGCTTCACCGTGAGCTGGAGCCCGTCGACGCGGCACACCTTGCCGATGACCTCGATGATCTTCGTGGCCAGGATGGCGACGCTCTCCGGGTCCTTCGCTTCGGGCATGAGGAAGAGGAACTCGTCTCCGCGGCGGTGGCTGATGGTGTCTTCGCCCCGCGTCCCCGACTTGAGTCGCTGCGCCACCAGCTTCAAGACGTGGTCGCCGACGGCCGGGCCGTGGGCGTCGTTGGACTTGCCGAGGTCGATGAACATGACGGCCAGTCGCGAGCCGTGACGCTTGGCCTGCATCAGCGCCTGTTCCAGCCGATCATAGAAGAGGCTCAGGTTGGGCAGGCCCGTCAGCGGGTCGTGGAGTCCGTCGGCCTGCGACTTCGTCTCGTGGTCCTTCAACGGCGGGTGACGCTCCGGCTCGAGCGAGGCCGACGATTCGGGCCGCCATGACGCATCTGCTCTCGGGGAGTCCATGGAGCCCTGTTGTGCAGCTTGTGGGCCGCGGGGAATCCGCTGGAACCGCGCCCTTCTCCGCCGGCGCCGATCAACGGGGCCATCAAGTTGATGGGCCTTGCGCTTACATCAGGGCCTCCCAGCCTTCGGCGAAGTGGATCTTCCGCCACAATGGGGGTTGCGGCGCTCGGGTGCGGGGATCACTGTCTTGGCTTCGCAGCCACGGAGGAATGACGCACATGGCACCACAGGGCACGGTCGAGGACGGTCGCGCGGCGCAGTTTCGCGAGATGATGGATCGTTTCGACGAGATCAAGACGAAGTACGCCGGCGTTCGCGGGGAGCTCCTCGCGAAGGTGCGCGAGGAGTTGATGCGCCTCGAGCCGGGGCGGGCGCCCGAGAAGGCCGCTGCACCCGCGAAGGTCACCCCGCCCGCGAAGGTCGCGCCCGCGAAAGCCGCGGCCGCGAAACCAGGCGTGGCCGAGATACTGCCCTCGTGTCGCGCGTGTGGCCGGACGATGAAGGCGACCGGCGATGGTTCCCTGGTCTGCCAGAACGGGCACACGCGCCAACTCGCGGGCTGACGGTCGAAATCGGCCCCGACACCCAATTGTGACAAAGCCGCCACGTGGACCGCACGGGGCGCGCCCATAGAGCGCCCCGATGCTCATCCTCATCGTCTCGCTCGCCTGTGTGCCCCCCGTGGTTTTCGGCATGGTCAAGCTGACCATGCGGGTCTTCTCCCAGTTCGAGCGCGGCGAGGGCTGAGTCGTCGCCCGGTCGGGTTTGACGACTCCAGTGGCACGCGCAGACGCCGGGTTGGTTCACCCGCAGCGTCACTCGCAGAGCTTCGCTGCGAGCGCCTGGGCGAGGCGGTTCGAGAGGTTGTCCACCTGAACGGGTGCTGCCTCCAGGACCACCGCGAAGAGAAAGGGCTTCGGCAGCGCATAGCGACGTTCCTTGCGTGCACAGGTCCTCCAAGGTCACATCGGCCCGATGGGTGACCTCTCGGCCGCGCGCATTCGCCTCGAGGGTTCACTCGAGGTCATCGAGGAGGCGACGCGGGCGCTGGAGCACGCCGCCGCGCAGCTCGAGCAGGGGAGCATCGAGGGCGTGGCCCGGGCCCTGCGGCTTCGCGACGAGCCCCGCACCCTGCAGGCGCGCGTCGAGGTCGAGGGGCTCGCCGCCGATGAGCCCGCACTCGAGGCGGTGATGGAGCGCTTCTCGAGCGCGAAGCGCGCCCTGGTGGAGAAGGTCACCGACCGCGCGGGGGAGCTTGGGCTCCCGGGCGAGTCGGCCGACGCAGCGGCCGAGGTGCTCGCGAACGACCCGGTGCTCTACGAGGGCCGTCTCGTGCCGTGGCCCGTGGTGGCGGTGCTGCCGATCGCGGGGGTGGTGGGTGGCCTCGTGACCTGGAACCAGAAGGGGTCTGGCCTCTTCATGGTCGTGACCTTCAGCATCGCGGCCGCCCTGTTCTTCACGGCCAGGCGCGTGGTGGTGACCCAGCGCCGCGTCTGTATCGGGCCCCAGGTCGTCCCCGTCTCGGAGGTGCGCTCGCTGCGGGTCACCCGCGTCGTGCGGCGCACCTTCAAAGGCGGACAGAAGGTGCACTACGAACTCGCCTTCGACTGTGGCGACCGGGGCGAGCGCACGCTGGAGATTCCCTTCGTCCCGTCTCCCCTGCGCGTGGCCCTGACCCAGCTGGGCTTCGCGTGTCAGTTCCCGCCGTGAACGTCCGCGAGGTGCAAGCCTTGCGTCAGTGGCTCGCCAAGATCAGTGAGCGGTGCGCTGAGATCAGGGAGGGCGTTGACCGCGTGGGCGATCATCTGGTGGATCGTCAGGTTCACCACCGAACCAGGCCGGGGGGCCCTCGATGAACCACGCGACTCGCAGCACGCACCACACCGCCGTCGACCCCGTTGCACTGCGCCAGGAGCTCTCGATGCACGAGCCCGTAGACATCTCGTCGTCGATCTTCGTGCGGTTCGTGATCCGTCTCAGTGAGCGCCTCGACCTCGACATCCCCCGCGAGGACTACCCGCAGCTCGCGACGGTGCCTGGTTGCCACGAGTACATGCGCCGGGTGCGCTGAACCGCGTCTGAATTCGAGCATCGAATTCCCGGAAATGGGGAAGTCAGCTGCGACGCGTCACCGAAGTCGTCGTCGGCGAGCCGTCTGCCTACCAGCGGATCGTCGATGGGCGGTGGTGGCATGGAGGCACGCGTGACGTGAGCAGCATTCGCGCCGCCGGGCGGAGCGGCTCGCCGAACTGCTCCATCAAGCTGAGACCTCGACGGCCAAACGGGGGCCGCGCATGGGCGCAGAAATCCGGGCACAGACCTGACAGCATCACCGCATGACCATCGCCGCCGGAGTCCTGCTGTGGGCCGTCGTGAGCGCCGTCCCCCCGTTTCGGCCCGTCGAATCGAAGGCCGAGCGCTTCACCGCGGAGTTCCCTGGCAAGGCGAAGGTCGAGAAGCAGTCGGGCAAGGACGGCTCAGTGACCACCACCTGGACCGTCGTGGTCGATGACGGCGCGCTGGTGCTGATGGTGATGAAGGATCGCAACTTCGACGTCCTCACGCCCCAGCTCCTCCAGGTCGGCTTCGACGGCTTCCGCGAGAGCCTCTCCGAAGAGGCGAAGGTCACCAGCTCGCAGACGCTCACCCTGGGCGGTATCGCCGGCTACGAGGTGACGACCAGCGGCAAGGAGCTCGACACCGTCGGCCGCCTGTACCTGGGCGAGGGCCGCTCGTGGACGCTGATGTGCCAGCTGGCGAAGGGCAAGACGCCCGCGGACATCGGGTGCGATCGCCTCATGAGCTCGTTCATGCTGCTCGACGCGAACGGCAAGCCGCGCGCGGCCGCGGCTCCTGCACCCGCGCCGTCAGCGCTCGCGGCAGGCCAGGCGGGCCCGCCGGTGATGTCGGTCGACGCGGCCACGATGAACCTGGTCGCCGAGGGCCCCACGTTCCTCGGGCAACTCGAGCTCGTGACCACCGTGACCCGCGCCCCGGCCGGCGCTTCGTTTCGCGTCGACGCGAAGTGCAAGCTGGGGAAGAAGAAGTTCAAGACCTTCTCGCAGACGCTGCCGCTCACGGCGAAGCGCGGCGCGACGGAGCTGGCGATGACCTTCACCTTCCCCTCGAAGCCCGAGTCCTGCGAGCTGACGTACTTCGTGGTCGTCAACGGCAAGCCCGTCATCCCCGAGAATGGACCGACGAGCGGCGCGCTCGACGTGGCGTGCTGGCCGGTGGTGGGCGACCTCTTCCCGGGGCCGTGCGACCAGCCCTGAAG